>JAEXXW010000521.1 GCA_023405565.1 Pseudomonadota bacterium | reverse complement strand
AATACCCAGCACCAGCGTGCAGGCGGAATTGCAAATCGCATCGATGATGACGCGTTCGCCGTTGTCGCGAACGCGCTTGTATTTCACTTTGTATTTTTCCACTTCGCCGCCGTGGTCGCGCGTGATGCGCAGATCGGCCAAAGCTGGAAAGGACGTCAGGCACAGGAGCCCGACGGCAACCCCCAAGAAACGCATGCACGCCCCAAATCGACAAATCCAACGCCACATTACTGGGCAGCCTGAAAGGCTGCAGCTAGGCAGGAATTTGGCGAAATCACGTTTTCAAATAGTTAAGGTTAAGCGTTCCTTGGGGCTATCGAGCTTGGCTCGCAAGGGAGGATTGTGCACTGCGCTGCAACGCTAACACCCTCTTAACCACGAAGATTTACATCGAAAAGCTGGGAATGTGGGTGATGCGATGACATGGGCCGCAAATGGCCGCTGGCTGGATAGCGCCGTGATTGCGCTGTTGCTGGCTGCAACTTCGTTGATCCACATGACCGACCTGTCCAGTGGCGCCGAGGCTCCCCGGCGTCCAGTAGCAGTGCTATTTGCGCCGTGGGTACCCGCAAACGCTGCAATGCAGCGCATGGCGGAAACTGGCGCCCGTATCGTCGGACTTGGCAGGCTGCCATTTATCGTCATTGCCGAGCCCGCTGATGCCGATTTCTCCCGGCGTGCAGCAGCGGCTGGTGCTTTCCTCACCCTGAATGCTGGTCCGTTCGTCGCCTGCCTGACTTCGGACGACGCGACATGATGACGCCCGTCACCAATCTGGGGAGCTTGCAGCGGACCGTGGCCTATGCCCTGGCGCTGCTGTCGGTCATCCATGTGCCGGTGCTGGTCGCACTGGCATGGTGGCGAGGCTATAGTGTAACCGGCGTTGCTGGATTTTCGCTGTTGTTTGCCGCAGCGCCGATTTTCCTTTTGCTCATGAAGCGGCCGGTTGTCGTCGTGGGCGCTGCTCTCGCCGTAACGCTTGTCGCTCAAACCTCGCTGCTTGTCTTTCTGACGCAGGGGCATCCCTGGCAGGTCGAAACGCATTTCTACTATTTCGCCGTCCTGGCGATGCTGTCGGGTTTTTGCGATGCGGGCATTCTGTTGTTTGCTGCCGGGCTGATCGCGGTCCAGCATCTTGGATTCAATTTCGTCATGCCGGCTGCTCTCTATGCTGGTGGGAGCGATATCGGCCGGGTTGCTTTGCATGCGCTTGTTGTCGTGATCGAGACCGCCATGCTGGTCGGCATCGGCTGGGCCATCCGCAATGCTTTCCATCAGGCGGATATTCAGCGGCGTGCGTCTGAAAAATCGGCAGCCGAACTGAAAAGCGTTCTTGAAGACCGCGGCCGCCAGTTATCGCAAACAAAAGAGCGCGCGGATTTGACGGAGCGCGTATTGCTCGATTTCGAAAGAGAGATGGCGCAATCGATCGAGGTTCTGCATCGGACGGCGATCGCATTGGAAAACAATGCCGACAAACTGGGTTTGGCTTCGGCGCGGGCAACCGCGCAGGCCGTCACGGCCATCATGGCTTCCGATGACACTGCAGGACGAGTGAAGCTCGCTGCACAAGCCGGCGACGAACTCGCCGAGACCATCGCCGAGGTCGGCGTCAATGCCACGCAATCGTCGCAGCTCGCCAATGCAGCCGTAGCCGAGGCTATGACGGCCAATGCAACGATCGACGATCTGGCGGATGTCGCCGAAGAAATTAGCAAGGTCACCGACCTCATCACGGCGATTGCAAGTCAGACCAATCTTCTGGCGTTGAACGCAACGATCGAGGCTGCGAGGGCAGGGGACGCTGGCCGCGGTTTTGCCGTCGTGGCGCAGGAGGTCAAGGCCTTGGCAGGGCAGACATCGCAGGCCACCCGCGACATTGCTGCCCGCATTGGCGCCATGCAGCAATCGCCCGGTCGTTCAGTGGACGCGATCCAGTCAATCACGCACACCATTCGTGATCTGGACACGGCTCATGCTCGCATTGCGTCTGCGGTGGAGCAACAGGCCGAAGCTGCACGTGAGATTGCAGGCAATGTGAATTCAGCTGTGTTGGGTGTGAGCCATGTGGCCACGGCGATCGTGCAGATCGAAACCGCGGCGGATGAGACGGCGGCGGCTGTTGCTGAACTGGGTGAAGCCGCCAAACAGGTGGCGAACCAGACCGGCACCATCCGCGCGCGGGTGAAAGAATTCACAACCGATATCCAGCGTGCGGTGGCCTAGAGCAGGGGCTGGGCAGCGTTGTGAGAACGCTGCCCGCACAGGTCAGTAGACGACGACGCTCCGGATGCTCTTGCCTTCGTGCATCAGGTCGAAGCCCTTGTTGATGTCCTCGAGCGGCAGAAGATGTGTGATCATTGGATCGATCTCGATCTTCTTGTCCATGTACCAATCGACGATTTTCGGCACGTCGGTTCGGCCTCTGGCGCCGCCAAAGGCCGAGCCTTTCCAGACGCGGCCGGTCACAAGCTGGAACGGCCGGGTTGAAATCTCCGCGCCGGCCGCTGCAACGCCGATGATGACCGACACGCCCCAGCCGCGATGGCAGGCTTCGAGCGCCTGACGCATCACCGTGACATTGCCGGTGCAGTCGAAGGTGTAGTCGGCACCGCCGATCTGGTCGGCGCCCTGCTTGGTCATGTCGACGAGATAGGGGACGAGGTCTTTGCCAATTTCCTTGGGATTGACAAAGTGCGTCATGCCGAAGCGTTCGCCCCAGGCTTTGCGATCGTTGTTGATGTCAACGCCGATAATCATGTCTGCGCCGGCCAGCCGTAAGCCTTGAATGACGTTCAGGCCGATGCCGCCAAGGCCGAAGACAACCGCTTTCGCGCCGCGCTCGACCTGGGCCGTGTTGAACACCGCGCCGATGCCGGTGGTGACGCCGCAGCCGATGTAGCAGATCTTGTCGAAGGGAGCGTCCTCGCGCACCTTGGCCACGGCGATTTCCGGGAGCACCGTGAAGTTCGCGAAGGTCGAGCAGCCCATATAGTGATGCAGCGGCTTGCCACCGAGCGAAAAGCGCGACGTGCCGTCCGGCATCAGACCTTGTCCTTGCGTCGAGCGGATCGCGGTGCAGAGGTTGGTCTTGCGCGACAGGCAGGATGGGCATTGGCGGCATTCCGGCGTGTAAAGCGGAATGACGTGGTCGCCTTTCTTGACGCTGGTCACGCCGGGGCCGACATCGACCACAATGCCCGCGCCTTCATGTCCGAGGATGGCCGGAAACAGCCCTTCCGGGTCGGCGCCGGACAGGGTGAATTCGTCGGTGTGGCAGATGCCGGTGGCCTTGATTTCCACCATGACCTCGCCGGCCTTGGGGCCTTCCAGCTGAACTGTCATGATTTCCAGCGGTTTGCCCGCTGCCACTGCCACCGCCGCACGCACATCCATCGCTTTTCTCCATTCCAGCGCCGCGAGTCTCACGCGGCCTTCTCATTCCTGCCTGTCATGCACCGATTGCAACGCCCGGTGCAATGACATTGCGGCGTATGTCCGCTAAACACGGCGGCCGCCGGGAATAAAAAATCGTGAAGCCTTCTCCGACCGACCTTGCCCTTCGGGCAGCGCCGCTGACCTTCGTGTTCTTCTGGAGCACCGGGTTCATCGGCACTAAATTCGGCATGCCTTATGCCGAGCCCATGACATTCTTGTCGTTGCGAATGGCTCTGGTCGTCGCAATCCTCGCCGTCATTGTCGCTATCGTGCGTCCGCGCTGGCCTGCCGGTGCCGAGGCCATCCACAGTGTGATCGCCGGTATCCTTGTGCACGGCCTTTATCTTGGCGGCGTGTTCGTCGCCATTGCTCAAGGCGTGCCGGCGGGCATCGCCGCGCTCATTCCAGGCCTGCAGCCGATCCTGACATCGACCCTCGCCAACCGCTTCCTCGGCGAACGTGTGACACCCCTCCAATGGGGTGGACTGGCCATGGGCCTCATTGGCGTGCTGCTGGTGTTGCATGATCGCAGCATCGTGGTGTCCGGCTCGGTACTTGGCTGGATCGCATCGTTCGTGTCGTTGCTCGGCATCACGCTAGGGGCGCTCTACCAGAAGCGCTTTTGCGGGTCGATCGATTGGCGCAGTGGCAACCTGATCCAGTTCTCAG
>JAEXXW010000446.1 GCA_023405565.1 Pseudomonadota bacterium | reverse complement strand
TGAACGCGCCACCATAGATGCCGCCGATGATCAAAATCGGCGCAAACAATGCCCAGACGGCACGTCGCGCCGCCGGAATAATGACCGAGAGCTGAGGCCGGCCGGTCACCGGGATATCGATAATTTTTGCCCGTATCATCACATAAAGACTGAGCAGCGCCGCGACGATGAGACCGGGGATGACACCGGCAAAAAACAGCTGCGTGACAGACACCTGAGCCGTGATCGCATAGAGGATCATCGGGATCGATGGCGGAATGAGGATATCGATAACACCCGTAACCGTGATCAAACTTACGGAGAACCGACGGCCGTAGCCCTGTTGCTGAAGTGTCGGAAGCGTCAGTTTTCCGATGGCAGCCACGCAAGCAATGCTTGATCCCGACATTGCGCCGAAAACGGACGCTGAGCCAATCGTAGCGACACCCATCGAACCACGAATGCCGCCGACAATGGACAGAACAAAATCAACGAGGCGCGAGGCGATGCCTCCACGGGCCATGAGGTCGCCGGCAAGGATGAACAGAGGAATCGCCAGCAACGGAAAGCTATCCAGGCCGCCGAACATCGTCGTATGAATGGCGCGGATGGGCCCGACATTCGTCTCAAGAATACCGAATATCGTCGCGGCAAGAAGGACAATGAAGATTGGGGCGCTCAGTGCGACGAGAACGATCGGAAGAACAAGAAAGATAAGGACGGTCACTTCAGCCCCTCCGTTTCGAGATCAGCGGCTTCCGCTTCAAGGTTGGCGCCTTCAGCCGTCGCGCCAAATACCACGAGACGCAGGATCATCATCAAGGCGATCAGCACCACGCCGATCAGCAGAAATGACTGTGGAATCCACATCGGTGCGTGCAGCGCTTCGCTGCGTTGACCAAACCGAAACAGCCGGGAAACGACCCCGTAGCTATTCCACGCAAGTACAAAGAGCAGCCCTGCTGAAAACAGAGTCATCAGGATGTTGATCGTGGCCCGGACTGATTTCGGGAATTGCCTGACCAGCATATCGAGGTGCATGTGCGCACCCTTCCAAGTCACAGCTGTGGACGCGGAAAAGATGACAAATATCATCAGGAACACCATGGCTTCTTCCGCCCAGCTGAACGCTTGGTGAAAGAAGTAGCGCGCGACAACATTCGCGCCGCAGATCACCATGATACATAACAAGGCGGCCCCGCCGAGCCTTGTGGATATATCAGCGGCAACGTCGCCCATTCTTCGCAACCGAGGAAATCGATCGGCTCGCAGAGGCGGTGTGGCTGCGATATTCGAGGCTTCACTCATCGGGCTCCTCTTTCAATGAACCGTCGTTTCAATTTCGATTTACCCGGTACTTGACATAAGTCATATAATTTTTAGGATTGTAAAACAATCTGTCAATAAGGTTTTATAGGCACCCGATGCCGGCACCAGACAGGCGACGCGGTTGGGCGGCAGCCCCAACAATCAAAAGGCCTATCGGAGCGTCAGACATCACGATGACGCGCGCCGACCTGCAGATTTTGCGAAAGACAGTTCAGCAACAGGCGGTAGAGCGGCTTCGTTCAGCGATTTTCGAGGGGGTGTTCCAGCCCGGTGAACGGTTGGTGGAAACGGAGGTTGCTGCACTTTTGGGCATCAGTCGCCCGTCATTGCGTGAAGCCTTGCGTAGCCTCGAGGGCGATCGTCTCATTACGATCATTCCAAATCGCGGACCGTATGTCTCGGTCGTAACATGGGCCGATGCCGAACAGATCTATCATGTTCGCATGCTCATTGAGGGGGAGGCCGCAGCCCTCGCCGCCATACACGCAACACAACAGCATATCGACAAATTGTGCGTCGCATTGAATGAATTTGATGCGGCCATATCAACTGCGGACCGGCGTCGCCTTGTTGCCGCTACTGCTGATTTTTACAGCGTTCTGCACGACAGTTGCGGCAATCGCGTTATTGGCGAGATGCAGGCGCACTTGCACGCACGCATCAGTTTTCTTCGCAACCGCTCCATGTCGAACCCCAGGCGTCCCAATGAGAGCCTTAGAGAAATGACAGCCATTTATGACGCCATAAAGCGGCATGATGAGAAAGCCGCGCGCCTGGCAGCTATTCGTCACATTCAGCTCGCATCGAAGGCGGCGAAATCTGCTTATCAGGGGTGATGGAGAGAAGTTCGCGCCGGCCGGATGTTTCGGTTGCGTGTGTCGGGGAAGTCCGGGTGTTTTGTCACTCACAGAGGAGAATTAAAATGAAGCGAAGATATTTTCTGATCTATTCGGCACTTGTCGCATTGGTCAGTCTAAACGCAAGTGACGCCTTCGCGCAAAAACCCATCGTCATGAAGATCGGCACGGCGACGATTAACGATTCGCAGCACGTCTGGATGAAGCGCTTTGCCGAAATCGTCAATGAGAAGAGCGGCAAGCGCATCTCTGTCGAAGTATACCCGGCAAGCCAGCTCGGCGCTTCACCGCGCATGATCGAGCAGACGCAGATGAATTCCATTCAGGGGGTTGTCACCCCTCCCGAATTTCTCGGCGGCATCGACACTCGCTTTCAGGTGCTGAGTGCGCCCGGCATGTTTGCTGACTTGCCGCACACGAACCGCACGCTGCAAGATCCGGAGTTCAACAAGGCGTTCCTCTCACTGGGTCAGGACCGCGGTCTGCTAGGTCTCGGCCTGTTCATCTCCGGTCCCTCAGCATTTGCCTCAACCAAGCCGATTCGTACTCTTGAGGACTTTAACGGTAAGAAGACCCGCGTGCTGGCTGCGCAGCTACAGCTTGAGCAAATCCGGGCCCTCGGCGGCGCGCCGATCCCAATGCCACCGAGCGAAGTGTTGCCTGCATTGCAGCAAGGGACTCTCGATGCGGTGATGAGCTGCCTGCCGGTTCTGTCGCGTCTGCGTTATAACGACGCCGCCAAATACCTCACTGAAACCAACCACGGTGTAATTTCCTCGATCGCTGTTATCAGCAAAGACTGGTATGACGCGCTACCGGCCGACCTGAAAAAGGTTATTGTCGATGCCGGCAAACAGGCTACCGATGATGTCTACGAGTTCTCGGTGAAGGACATCGACGATTCCCGAAAGATATGGACCGAAGGTGGCGGCGAAATCGTACAGATAAGCCCGGAAGTTCGTGCCAAGCTGGCGGAGAAGCTTGCGCCAATCGGTCGTGAACAGCTGAAAACACGCCCGCAGGATCTTGCATTGTATGAGATCTTGCTGAAAGCGACTGAACGAACTCGCAAGTAAACCTGAAGGTTTCGCAGCCGGATATTTGGTGCAAGTTATTTGAGCCTGCCCTCTATCCGGCTGCGCTGTTCTCGGGCCTGATGCTTTGGGCGGAAGCCTGCATCACTCAGCCAAAATACTGAAATGTTTGCGCGGCAAGGATGATGAATACCGATAAATTCTATATTGACGGCGCCTGGGTTCCAGCGTCTTCCGACAAGATCTTCACGATCTATAATCCAGCCAATGAGCAAAGGATCGCCGATATCAGTATGGGTACGGCGTCAGATGTTGATGCTGCCGTAGCTGCGGCGAGGCGCGCTTTTGCATCCTACAGCAACAGTTCATGTGAAGATCGTTTGCGACTGCTTGCTCGCATCGTTGACGTCTTGCAGCAGCGGCGCGAATCTCTCGCCCAGGCTGTAACGCTGGAAATGGGAGCGCCGATTTCGTTCGCTCGCTCAGTTCAGGTAGCGACCGCGATTGCGCATTTCGAACATGCTGCGAAAGCGCTTGAGCAGTTCCATTTTGCACATTCCTACGAACGCTATGATGTCGTTCACGAGCCCATTGGGGTTTGCGGTCTGATCACTGCCTGGAACTGGCCGCTGGCTCTCATCGCCTCCAAGCTGGCTTATGCACTCGCGGCTGGTTGCACGGTCGTGCTGAAGCCCAGCGAATTCGCACCGCTCTCACCTTTGCTCCTGGCGGACGCATTACATGAGGCCGGTGTGCCGAGAGGCGTGTTTAACTTGGTCAATGGCGAAGGTCCGGTTGTCGGCCAAGCGATCTCCAGTCACGATGATATCGACATGGTCTCGTTCACGGGCTCAACC
>JAEXXW010000421.1 GCA_023405565.1 Pseudomonadota bacterium | reverse complement strand
CCTTCCAGGATCGACGGGGGCCAAGGCGGATCGTAGGCGAAAGCCACACCGGTAATGTGTGCATTATATGCTTCGGCCAAGGAAATCGCATAGCGGCGGGCCGGATCATTGTCGGCGCCCGAGGTCAGATGGACAACAATATCCTTGATCATGGAAGGTCTCCGGAGGGCTTTGTATGCTATTTTGGATATGGCAATGCTTATGTGACGTAGGCTATGCGGGATTGTTGATACATATCAAACGTTGTGGGTATTCCCAATCTTCCTGCGCAGGCTGGGCGGATTGAGCCGCCTTCGGGTTGATGGAGAATTGATATGTCCGTGAAAATGCCGCCCATCGATTCCGCGGTGCTGTTGCGCCGCGAAGATATCGTTGCTGCATTGCGGGCAATCGTGCCGGGCGAGGGCGTCATCGATGGCGAGCGCGAGATGCGCCCGTTCGAGTCCGACGGGCTCACAGCCTATCGGCAATTGCCGATGGTCGTCGTGCTGCCCTCGACCACCCAGCAGGTCTCCGATGTGCTACGCTATTGTCACGAGAACAAGATCAAGGTGGTGCCGCGTGGCGCCGGCACATCGCTCTCGGGCGGCGCGCTGCCATTGGGCGATGGCGTGCTTCTTGGCCTTTCCAAATTCAGCCGCATCCGCGAGATCGATTTCGAGAACCGCGTCGCGGTGGTGGAGCCCGGCGTCACCAATCTCGGCATTTCCAATGCCGTGGCGCATCGTGGCTTCTACTACGCGCCCGACCCGTCATCGCAGATCGCCTGCACCAACGGCGGCAATATCGCCGAGAATTCCGGCGGCGTGCATTGCCTGAAATACGGCATGACCACCAACAATGTGCTCGGTCTCGAAATGGTGCTGATGACCGGCGAGATCGTCCGCATCGGTGGCAAATATCTGGATTCCGGTGGCTATGATCTGCTCGGCGTCATCACCGGATCGGAAGGCCTGCTCGGCGTCGTCACCGAGGTCACGGTCCGGATACTGAAGAAGCCGGAAACGGCGCGCGCGGTCTTGATCGGCTTTCCGACATCGGAAGATGCCGGCGCCTGCGTCGGCCGCATCATCGCCGCCGGCATCATTCCCGGCGGCATGGAGATGATGGACCGCCCGGCGATCCATGCGGTCGAGGAATTCGTTCATGCCGGCTATCCGCTGGATGTCGAGGCGCTGCTGATCGTCGAACTCGATGGCGGCCGGGCGGAGGTCGATCATCTGATCGATCGCGTCGAAGGTATCGCCCGTGACTGCAAGGCCTCGACCTGCCGCGTCTCGCAGAGCGAGGATGAGCGGCTGTTGTTCTGGGCCGGGCGCAAGGCGGCGTTTCCGGCGGTCGGCCGTATCTCGCCTGACTATTACTGCATGGACGGCACCATCCCGCGCGCGGCCCTGCCGCTCGTCCTCTCGCGCATGCGCGAGATGAGTGACAAATACGGATTGCAGGTCGCCAATGTCTTCCATGCGGGCGACGGCAATCTGCATCCGCTCATTCTCTATGATGCGAACAAGCCGGGCGAACTCGATCGCGCCGAAGCCTTTGGCAATGATATTCTGAAATTATGCGTCGAGGTCGGTGGTGTGCTGACCGGCGAGCACGGCGTCGGCGTCGAGAAGCGCGACCTGATGCCCGAAATGTTTTCCGAGATCGATCTCAATCAGCAGCAGCGGCTGAAATGCGCCTTTGATGCGCAGGGCTTGCTCAATCCCGGCAAGGTGTTCCCGCAATTGCACCGCTGCGCCGAACTCGGCCGCATGCATGTGCGGGCGGGAAAGGTCGCGTTCCCGGATATTCCACGGTTCTAGTGGCGCGGTCAGCAAAAGTGGGTGCCATTATGCGTCCGGCCGCGCGCCTATGTAACAGAATGGAACTAGCGCGATCCCGCCTGCGCCGTCAGCGATGCGCGCGCCGCAGCCTCAACAATGGAGCCGGCGAGAAGCTTTGCCACGCAGGCATAGCTCCAGTCATTCATGTGCAGTTCGTCCGGTGACAGGAAGGTGTTGAAAGCCATTCCGGCCTTCTCGCGCCAGTGACGCATCACCTCGAAGCGCTGGAAAGTCGGCACGTTCGCGCGCCTGGCGATATTGGCCATGATCTTGCGCAGCTTGCCGAGATTGGGCTTTTCCAGCACCTTGGGCGCATATTGGGAATCGATCAGCACCACGTCGACCTGATCGCGCTTCAGCCGGTCCAGGCCCTGCACGATCTGCGTGCCGGCTTTGTCCAGTGAGCGATCGAACAGCAGCGAATTGGTTCCGACCTGCCACAACACGAGGTCCGGCTTCTCCGCCATCACATTCTCTTCGAAACGCCCCATCATTTCCTGAACGTCTTCGCCATTCGCACCGTGGTTGATCACGGTGATCGGCACCGTCGGATAGCGCTCCTTCAATTCAACCGCGAGGCGGCTTGGATAGGATGCTGCCGGCGATGACGCACCGGCTCCGGCCGTGGATGACGAACCGATGGCGACGATCTTCAGGGGCGCATTCGCGGTGATCTGTCGGGCCGTGCGTGGAAGGGCGCCGTTCAACTGCGTCAGATCGGATGGAACCGCGCAGGCCATCGTCTGTTTTACGGCCTGCTCATCGGTTGCCATGGCCGGACCTGACAGAAGGAGCGCACAGATCGCCAGCGCTGCCCGCCCAATATGCGGGCTGAAGGTCTGAAAATTCATATCGGAATACTTTCCTCAGAAACCCTTGCGCTTCAATCGACCGTCTTTGATTACCGTCATCCCGTTTTTTTAATCTTGCCATTTTCGTGCCAGCGGCGTCGACACTTATTCGTGGTTACTTGAGGGTGTATCCGCCA
>JAEXXW010000235.1 GCA_023405565.1 Pseudomonadota bacterium | reverse complement strand
GCTCACGCCCCATACGACCACCGACATTGCAACCATCGCAGAGGAACTGACACGCGTCGCCCGGCGCGGCTATTGCTCGGCGCCCGAAGAAGCCATGCTTGGCATCAACGCCGTCGCTGCGCCCATTTTCGACGCCACGGATGCGTGCGTGGCCAGCGTCGCACTGGTTGGCTCGATCCAGTTCCTTCCCGCCAATCCATCCACGGCATTGTTGAAGAATCTGAAGACCTGCGCACACGAGATTTCGCGCCAGCTCGGTCATCAGGGCGGAGCATCGAGCCTCCGATCTGAATCCGCTGAAAGCCCTGCGGCTCAGACCTCACGCACGACAAGAAAGAAGATCGCGCGATGACATCGCAAAACGTGCAAACCACAATCGGCCGCGTCACCCTGAAGAATCCGCTGATCGCGGGTTCGGCCGAACACATGATCGAGGCCGATGGCGTGCGACGCGCGCTGAAAGCGGGTGCCGGCGCGGTCGTCGTCAAGTCGGTCAACGAGTCCGAAGCCGCGCGCGATCAATTGCAGCGCGCCGAGTATATGATCCTCAATGAACGCTGGGAGCCGATCCCTTGGGGCACCCATGCGCCGCTTCATGCCTATGTCGCCTGCCGCTCCGGGCTGACGCCGCAATCCTTCGACGCATGGCTCGACCAGACGGCAACGCTGGATCGCGAAGCGCAGACCTACGATTCATACGCCGTTGCCAGCGTGATCCTCGCCAACCTCGACAACACCGTCGCCATGGCCAGGAAAATCGAACAAGCCGGCATCCGTGTGCTCGAACTCAATATCGGCACACCCTATGCGAGCCAGGCCAAGGGCGCCGTTTCGACCGAGCTTGATCCGGCCCGGATCACCACCGTCGTCTCTGCTGTACGCGCGGCCATTTCGATCCCGCTCTGGGTCAAGATCACCGGACAAAGCGAGCGCGTGCCCGATCTTGCCGCTGCCGCTTTCGCGCAAGGCGGCGAAGCCGTCGTCATGGCCGGCCGCTCGCTCGGTCTCATTCCCGATGTCGAAACGTTCGAACCGATGCTCGGCACGACGCTCGGTGTCGGCGGCTACTGGAATCTGCCCCTCACCTGCCAGTGGCTGGCGCTGTCGCGCGCCAAGCTTGGTCCCGACAAGCCACTGATTGCGACGAATGGCGCGCAATCGGGCCTCGATATCGCAAGGATGATGCTGGCTGGCGCATCCGCCGTCGAAATGTCATCGCCCGTCATGCTTCGCGGCTTCGACCTGCTGTCCGATGCCCTGAGCGAATTCAAAGCCTATCTGCAACGCAAGTATGTTACGGCTACCAGCCTGATCGGCCGCGCCGCCGACCAGCGCAAGACTTTCCCGCAAATGCCGCTGCGGACGGACAATTGGAGAAAATACACGCCGGCATGACGCGGTGTTGTCGTTTCATGTTTCGAGGTTCATGCGTCCAATGAAATGTCTCATCATTTACGCTCATCCGGAGCCAACATCCTTCACCGCAGCGTTGAAAGATACGGCGGTGAAGGCGCTGCAGGTGGCCGGTCACACCGTCGAAGTGTCCGACCTCTATGGCGAAGGCTTCAATCCGGTCGCGGGCCGGTATGACTTCACGTCCATCGCCGATACCGAGCGCTTCCATTATCAATCCGAACAATTGCATGCGAGCAAGACAGGCGGCTTCAGTGCGGATCTTGTTCGCGAACAGCAACGCCTGCAGCGCGCCGATTTCATCGCCATGGTCTTCCCGATCTGGTGGGGCAGCATGCCGGCCATCCTGAAGGGCTGGTTCGATCGCGTCTGCGCCTATGGCGTGGCCTATGCCGACGGCCGGCGCTTCGACAAGGGCTTCTACCTCGGTCGCCGCGCGCTGATCGGCATGTCGAGCGGCGGCACACGCGAACGCTTCACCGATGGCGATGCCTACGGCGACATCGACCGCGTTCTCTACCCCGTCAAACGATGCATGCTTGAATATCTCGGGCTGGACGTTCTTGAGCCTTTCGCCGCCTATGCCGCACCACGCGTCGATGACAGCACGCGCAAAGCCTATCTCGAAGCATGGCAGAAGCGGCTGCTGAACGCGGTCGATGACCCGGCATGGCAGCACCGATTGCAAATGCTCGCGGATGAAGCGGCAAGCAATCGCGCACCTGTCGACGGAGCCGCCTGGGCCACCAAATGCTAAATGTCCAACAAGCCTTCAGAAGGGAGACGCCTTTCCATGATCTCACATAGCTCACGACGTTTTGCTGCAGCCTTTGTTGCAGCATCCATGTGTGTCCTTGCGACGACACCCGGTCTTGCACAATCGGCCTGGCCAACCCGGCCGGTGACAATGGTCGTGCCCTTCACGGCCGGAACGACATCGGATGTGATCGCCCGCGGACTTGTCGAACACCTGACTCAGGCTTTCGGCCAATCGGTCGTGATCGACAATCGCGGCGGCGCTGGCGGCAATATCGGAGCCGCCGCCGTCGCAAAAGCACCGGCGGATGGCTACACGCTGTTGTTCGCCACCACCGGCCCTGCCGCGACAAACAAGTTGATGTACAAGGACATGCCGTTCGATCCGGAACGTGATTTCGTTCCGGTGGCACTGGTCGGCAAATCGGCGATCATCGTCGTCGCGCGTCCGGATGCGCCCTTTTCGACGCTGAAGGAGCTCGTCGAATATGCCAAGGCCAATCCGGACAAGCTGACCGCCGGCTATCCCGGCAACGGCACGCTCGGACACATCACGGGCGAATTGCTGCAAGGCACGACCGGCATCAAGATCGCTCCTGCGCAATATCGCGGCAGCCCGCCGATCATCACCGACCTGATCGGCCAGCATATCGATATCGGCATGGACTCGATGGCGGCCTATGTCACCAATGTGCAGGAAGGAAAGATCAAGGCGCTCGCCATCGCCGGCAACAAGCGCTGGTCGAAACTTCCCAACGTACCGACCGCGTCGGAATCCGGTCTGCCGGGCTTTGAGGCCAGCGTCTGGTACGCCTTGCTGGCGCCAAAAGGAACGGCACCCGACATTATCGCCAAGCTCAACGCCGCAACCAATCAATATCTCGCGTCCGACAAGGCGAGGACGACACTGGATACGCTCGGCGTCGACATCGCCGGCGGCTCACCTGATGATCTGAAGGCCTTTACGGCCGGCGAGATCAAGAAATGGAGCCCGATCATCAAGCAGGCGAACATACAATTCTGACCGCGTGCGAGGCGGCGCAGCCCGCGCCGCCTCGATCCGCATCGTGCTGTGGTGTGTCCCTGTCTGCGTCGCCAGAGCCTTTTCGTCTTTGACGGAATTAGAGCTATTCCAACGCCGCAACGCATCTAGAATGCGACGGCCTGACCGTCCTTTCGCGGATCGGAACCACCGACATAGCCTGCATCCGTTCGCATGATGGCCTGCACGCCACCGAAGGCGAACACGGCATCCGGCGCTTCAACGACGATGTTGTGGCCACGCGCACGCAAAGCGTCAGCAAGGGCCGCGTCGAAACTTGCCTCGACCGCGACTGTTCGGCCCAAACCACACGCCAGCGCGGCGCATCGGCAGCGGCCTGCGGGTTCTGACCATAGAGCAGCGTGCGCACGGCGATTTGTGTGTGCCCCTGCGCCTGCATAGGCCCGCCCATGACGCCGAACGACATCAGCGGTCCGCCATCTCGGGTCGCAAAGCCGGGAATGATCGTATGGAAAGGCCGCTTGCGGGGTGCGACCTCGTTGGGATGTCCGGACTTCAGCGAGAAACTGGCGCCGCGATTTTGCAAACTGATGCCGGTGCTGGGAACGACAACGCCGGAGCCGAAGCCCATGTAATTCGACTGGATGAACGAGACCATCATGCCGGAACGATCGGCCGTGGCGATGTAAACCGTGCCACCCGGGCGAGGCGCGCCGTGCCCCGGATCGCCAGCCTGCTTCCGGTCAACGAGACGAGCGCGCGCGGCAAGATAATTCGGATCGAGCAGTTCCGACGCACGAAGCGTCATGGCATCCGGATCGCCGACGAAATGCTCGGTGTCCACCATTGCCAGCTTTGTCGCCTCGATGATGAGGTGCAACGTCTCGACATCATCGACCGGATCATTTCCGATCCCCAGTTCATTCAGAATGCCAAGCGTGATGAGCGTTGTGATGCCCTGTCCGTTCGGTGGCAACTCGTGCACAACCGCACCACTGAATGGCTGAGCGATCGGATCAACCCAATCCGCGCTGTGCGCGGCGAGATCGTCCATCGTCATGGCGCCGCCATGCTGGGCCGCATGCGCGACCATGCGCTCGGCCAGCACGCCCCGATAGAATGCCTCGCCTTTGGTCTCTGCGATCAACTCGAGCGACCGCGCATGATCGGGCATCCTGTAGCGCTCGCCTGCGCGCGGGGCTCGGCCGCCGTTCAGAAATGTTTCGGCAAAGCCGGGACCGCCCGACAGGGTCTTTTCACCATTGTGCCAGAGCTTGGCAATGATGGGAGACACCGGAAAGCCATCGCGGGCGTAACCGATCGCCGGCTCAGCGATCGTTGAAAGCGGCAGTCGACCGAAACGCTCGGACAGGCCAATCCATGCCGAGACGACGCCGGGCACAGTCACGCTATCCCAACCATGGACCGGTACAGTCTGGCGCTCCGCGAAACGCGCGGGCGACCAACCCAGCGGCGAACGGCCCGAGGCGTTCAGTCCGTGCAGCCGCTGACCATCCCACACGATGGCGAAGGCATCGCTGCCAAGGCCGCAACCGGTCGGCTCCACTACCGTCAAAGCCATGGCCGTTGCCAGCGCCGCGTCCACCGCATTGCCACCGCGATCGAGCATCCGCAGCCCGGCCTGCGCCGCCAGCGGTTGCGATGTGGCGACCATGTTGTCTCCCATCACGGGAGATCGCGCGGACGGATAAGGCTGGCTGAAATCCATCATGTCAAAGCAATGCTCCAGGTGGCGCCGGCTGCAAAGGATTGTCAGACGGTCATCCAAACCAGCGACATCCTCTCGTCGCGTGTGCGCGTGTGGTAGCGACGCCGAGAGCACACGGCAACAGCTATTCGGTCCGGCACATTCGCTGCCGGAGCGGCACCACAAACAGGCATGAAAACAAGCCCTTTTTCGATGCTCCCGACGCTATTTTCTGGGCTTCAAATCCCACGGCCCGGGTGATAGTTAGAATGTCAGGACAATTGGCCTGTCCGTTGCTGGAACTTGGAGCGCGCGCCGGTGGGCACGACATTCGGCATTTCTGTGCCCCGGCTCGAAGATGATGCCCTCGTCCGTGGACGCGGGCGCTTTGTCGACGATATCAAGCTGCCGGGAACCCTTGAGGCGGCGTTTATTCGCAGCCCGCATCCACATGCCCTCATCAAGACAGTCGACGCGGCTGCTGCGCTGGCCATCGACGGCGTCCACGCAGTCTTCACGCTGGCTGACCTTCTGCCGCACGTGCAAACCCTTCGCCTCGCCGTGTGTCTGCCAAGCCCCAGCTATCGCCAGATCGTGGACCGTCCCATTCTGGCCGACGGCGAAGTGGCCTATGTCGGCG
>JAEXXW010000204.1 GCA_023405565.1 Pseudomonadota bacterium | reverse complement strand
GAACCTGGATGACTCCAGAAGAGGCGACCGATCCTCTCTACTGGGTCAGGCACCTGAGATCGACCGTTCGGTTCGCTGATGGACTTGCGACATTGGCTGCTGACAAGACACGGGTCTTTATTGAAGCAGGCCCCGGACGGATGTTGTCATCGCTGGCGAAAGCACAAGGGCATATCGAGGCAAACGCCGTCATCAACTCGCTGCCACATGCCGACGAGCCTCTGGATGACCGCTTGTACTTCCTGACCGCGGTGGGAAGGGCCTGGGCAGCTGGCATCGATCTGCCTGTCAATGCAACATCGGCGGACGCCAGGCCAAGCCGTGTCCGGCTGCCGACCTATGCGTTTCAGCATCAACGCTACTTTTTCGATCGCATCACGTCTGGATCCCCCGAAAGGCATTCGGAGGTGCCGCACAAGATCCCGGACATCGAAGATTGGGGCTGGGTGCCAGCCTGGAAGGCCGCTTATCCGGATTTCGCGATCGGCGCGGACAGCCGGCCAAGCCGCTTTCTTGTTTTCGTCGATGACACCGGAGTTGGCGGCGAAATGGTCTCGCGTCTGCGAGCCAGCGGTCACCATGTGACGACCGTTGAGCTCGGTGACGCGTTCGGGGTCAAGCCGGATGGCAATTATGTGCTTTGCCCGGAACTCGGCCGTGCCGGCTATGATGCGCTGCTGCAGCACCTTGCCGGAAATGGCGGAATACCCGAGCGTGTTGTGCATCTGTGGTTGCTGACGGCGGATGAACGATTCCGGCCTGGTTCGAGCTTTTTCCACCGCAATCAGGAGCGGGGATTTTACAGCCTGTTCTTCCTCGCGCAGGCGATTGGTGAGCACGATCCGGCGCAGGTCATCCAGATCAATGTCCTGACAAATGGCATGCAGCGGTTGGGCGATGAAAAGCTGCGATATCCGGACAAGGCCACAATACTGGGACCCGCGCAGGTGATACCGCGCGAACTGCCCAATACGCAGGTTCGCGTCATCGATCTTCCGTTTTCGCCGCATGCGAATGCTGCGTCATTGTTGCAACGTGGACGGATGGCCTTGAGCGGCCGCACCGCGACGACCGTTGATACCGCTGCCGTAAGGACGACCGTCCAAATGGTCTGGGACGATCTCTTCGCCGACGCTGCAAGTGAGATCGTTGCTTATCGGGATGGGCGTCGATGGGTTAAAACCTATCGCAAGGTTCAGCTCAAGGAAGCCGGCTCCGGTCAAAGCAAATTCCGGGAGCGCGGAGTTTACATGATCACCGGTGGTCTCGGTGATCTTGCGGTTGCTTGTGCACGTGATCTTGCGACATCATTCCGCGCGCGCATTGCATTGGTGGGGCGTCTGAAGCTCCCCGATCCGGCGTTATGGACTGACTATCTTACTTCCCGTGGTGAAACCACGCGCGTGGGCCGGGCGATCGCAGCGATCCGTTCCATTGAGGCGGCCGGCGGCGAGGTTATGTATTTGCGCGCCGACATCACCAATATCGAGGACGTTCAGGCCGCTGTTGAAAGCATCAAGGCACGGTTCGGCGCGCTCAATGGCATATTGCATGCGGCCGGCGTGGTGAACGACGACCTTATCCAGCTCAAGTCTGTCGCGGACATGGAGAATGTGCTGGCGCCAAAGATTCTGGGTACGAAAGTGCTTGAGAATCTCATGACCACGGAATCGCTCGATCTCGTCGTGCTGTTTTCCTCGACCAGTACCGACATCGCGCCCGCCGGCCAGGTCGATTATGTCGCCGCGAATTCCTATCTCAATGCCGTTGCCGATAGCCTCAATGACGCGGACAAACCGCGTGTCGTGGCGGTGCATTGGGGCGTGTGGAACGAAGTTGGACTTGCGGCCCGTGCGATACGCGAGGCCGATGTGCCACCGCAGACGGTGGAAGTTGCAAGTCAGCCGCTGTTTGAAGATCGTATCGATATGGCTGGTGCAAGTGGCCGGCTGGAATTCCGCGCGTCGCCTGGCCGTCAATGGCTCCTCAGCGAACATCGCTTGAAGTCGGGTGAGGCGATCTGGCCGGGAACCGGCTATCTTGAACTTGTTGCCGAAGCGACCCGGGAGTTCGGAGTTCAAGGTGCGATTGAAGTAAAGGATCTCACATTCTTGAGGCCTTTGTATGTTGCCGACGATGCCGAGCGGCATGTCCGCGTCGTCGTGAACCGCGAGGCCAAGGCGCTGCGAATAGCGGTTGAGAGCGGCAGCGATCACGGCTGGCTGCGTCATGCCGAGGCAACGGCAGCCATGATGCGGGAGCCGCGGCCGGCAACGATTGACATTTCCAGAGAACTCTCGCGTTGCAACAGGGTCTCAAGAGGCGATCAGGGCCGGGCTCTTGGCTTCGCCCAAGCTATTCATCTGAAGACTGGTCGGCGATGGGACGTTCTGCGTGAAGTGCATATTGGTGCTGATCGCGCCGTTGCTCGCTTGCAGCTCGATTCGGCATTTGCCGATGACTTGAAGCGGGGTCTGCTGATGCATCCGGCATTGACGGATGTTGCGACCGGCTTCGCGATGGAGCTTATTCCCGGCTACGATCCTGCCGCCGGGCTATGGGTGCCCGCCAATTACGGTCGCGTTCGTCTTTACGGCGCAATGCCTGCGACGGTCTGGAGCGTTGCCGTTCTGTCCGACGAGAACGATCCGGCGTCCGGTTTTGCCACCTTTGATCTGACGATTGCTGACGAGGCAGGTCAGATCGTTGCTGCCATTGAAGCATTCACTGTCAGAAAGCTCGACGCAAACACTGACTTTTCATCCAGCCTGCGTGACGTGGCTGGGGCCGTCGAGATCGCTCAAAGGGATTTGCCAGCGCGTGAGCTTTCACCCGCCATGATGCGTCTGGCGCTGCAGGTCGATCAGGGGATTTTGCCGTCTGAAGGCGGTGAGGCCCTCCGCCGCGCCGTCGCAGTCGGGTACCCGCAAGTTATTGTAAGTTCTATGGATTTAGCGCTTCTGCAGCAGGCGGCGGGCCATCGCGATGAGCGCGTTTCAGAAAGTGCTATGCTGGCACGGCCCGAGACCGGCAGCGATTTTGTCGCGCCGCGGACTGATGTTGAGAAGACGCTGGCCGGCTTCTGGTCGGAACTGCTCGGCATCGACAGGGTGGGCATTACGGACAGCTTTTTCGATCTCGGCGGTCACTCGCTTGTGGCGGTGCGCCTGTTTCGTATGATCAAGAAAGCTTATGCGGTCGATTTTCCAATCTCGGTTCTGTTCGAAGCGCCGACGATCGAAAAGTGTGCCCAGCTGATTGAAAGTTCAGGAGCCGCGCCGACGACCATCGACGCCAGCAAGGCTGGCGAACAGGAAGGTCTGCAGGAGAAAAGGCAATTTTCGCATCTCGTTCCAATGGACGCTGGTCGCGACCGGGATGCAACGCCGCTCTTCATCTGCGCGGGAATGTTCGGGAATATCCTCAATCTTCGACATCTTGCACTGCATATCGGCCAGGATCGTCCGGTCTATGGTCTGCAAGCGCGGGGGCTGTATGGCGGTGAGGCCCCTCACGAAACCTTTGAGGACATGGCCACAAGCTATCTGGAGGAAGTGAGGGCAGTTCAGCCGCAGGGGCCCTATCTCTTTGCCGGCTTCTCAGGTGGTGGGCTCGTTGCCTATGAAATGGCACAGATCCTCAAGCGGAGTGGTGAAAGCGTCGATCTCCTGATCATGCTTGATACTCCTTATCCCGAACGTGCAGACCTCTCGATCGTCGACAAGCTCACGATGAAGCTGCAGGACCTGCGACGAGACAAGGGAGCCTTTCTGGCCCAATGGGCGCGACGACGTCTGGTCTGGGAGCTCGAACGCATTCGCAAGTCGCGTGAAACGACGGAGTATTCCAGCGAACAGTTCCATAATCGCGACATCGAAGCCGCGTTCCGGCGAGCGCTCTGGTCATACAATGCCCAGCCCTATGACGGGCCGGTGCTACTGCTGCGGCCAAGACTGCAATTCGCCTACCGTCTGCTCGACGGTCGACTGCTGCATTCGGACCGCAATATTGTTCGAGCTGACAATGGCTGGTCGCCATATCTCCAGCATCTGATTATCAAGGAGGTCCCGGGCGATCATGACAGCATGGTTCTCGAACCACACGTGCGGCTGCTCGCAAAGTATATGCGTGATGCACTCAACATGGCCGGGTTTGAGCAAGTCTTGCTGGCGGCTGAATAGTCATGTGTGGCATTGCCGGCATTGTGGGTCGCATGACCGAGCGAAATCGACAGGCGATGCGGCGCATGTCTGCCGCGCTGGTCCATCGTGGCCCTGACGGCGAAGGGTTTTTTGAAAGCGCAGCGGATGACGGCGGCAACGGCGTCTTTTTTGCTCACCGGCGGCTGGCCATCCTCGACCTGTCCGAAGCCGCGGCACAGCCGATGACCGATCC
>JAEXXW010000166.1 GCA_023405565.1 Pseudomonadota bacterium | reverse complement strand
CCTGACGCTGATCGGCCGCGCGCGCGGCAAACGCTTCACCGCACTCGCGGGGCTCGATCGCATCGTGTTCGATCAGGACCTCAGCTATGTCGAGGAAGAGAGTTCGAAGCATCGGCGCAAGGCAGCGATGCATGATGATTGATCTGGAATGCCTGCATCCGTGACGCCTCCCACCCTCGGCCTTGTTCTCGCCGGTGGTCTCGCGCGCCGCATGGGCGGTGGTGACAAGGCGCTGATCGAGATCGGCGACAGGACCATTCTCGATCGCGTGCTCGAAACGCTGAAACCGCAATGCGACGGCATCATTCTCAATGCCAATGGTGATCCGCAGCGCTTCGCGCGGTTCGGACTGCCGGTCGTGTCGGATGACATCCCCGATTTCGCGGGGCCGCTCGCCGGCATTCTCGCCGGGCTGGACTGGCTCGCGGCACATCGTTCCGCCATCGAATGGATGGTGAGTGTGCCGGGTGATTGCCCGTTCCTGCCGGCCGATCTCGTGCAGCGATTGCATGTAGTGCGTGAAGAAGAAGGCGCAAAACTCGCCTGCGCGCGCTCGGGCGACTGGCGGCATCCGGTGGTCGGGTTGTGGCATGTGTCGCTGCGCGATGATCTGCGTCACGCGATCGTGCAAGAAGATTTACACAAGATCGAAGTCTGGACCGCGCGTCATGGCATCGCCATTGCCGAATGGCCGGACACGCCGTTCGATCCGTTCTTCAATGTGAATACGCCGGAGGATCGCGCGCGCGCCAACGAGATCGCACGAGACCTTCAGGTTTTTGGTTGACGCGTTTTCTTCACGCGAACCGGTGCCCACTCGCTCGAAAACGTTTTAGCCGGTCAGGACAGCATAGGGCAGGAAGCCGACGATGTCGCCTTGCGCGATATCGGTTGCGTCTTCGCCGAGTTCGACAAGACCATCCGTCTCCGTCAGCGATGTGATGACGCCGGCGCCGTCCTGCTTGTATTTGCTCGCCTCGACCACGCCGTCATCCGCGCGCGTCAGTGCCACGCGCACATATTCGCGGCGGCCCTTCTTCTTGCGATAGCTGAAGGCCGTGCGCACCGGCAGCGCCACAAGCGGTACAGCATCGGCGCCGGACAGTCGCATGATCAGCGGCCGCACCACACGCACGAAGGTCACGAACGCAGCGACCGGATTGCCGGGCAGGCCGACAAAGGCCGCGTTGGCATCTGCGCGTTGTCCGGGAATGACGCCCATCGCCACCGGCCGTCCCGGTTTTATGGCAACGCGCCAGAACACCAGCTTGCCGATCGCCTCGACGGCGTTGCGCACATGATCGGCCTCGCCGGTGGACACGCCGCCGGATGTGAGAACGAGATCGTGGTCATCGGCCGCGGCCTTCAATGCAGTGCCGAGTTGCGCGGGATCGTCCGGCAGAATGCCGAGGTCGGTCGTTTCCGCACCGAGGCTTTCGATCAGTCCCGCGAGCAGAGCTCGATTGGCGTCGTAGAGCGTTGCATTGCGCAAAGGCTGGCCGGGCTCGACCAGTTCATCGCCGGTCGAGAACAGCGCGACGCGAATACGCCGCCGCACCGGCAGTTCGGTCAGGCCCAGGGCCGATGCGAGCGCAATATCGGCAAACGACAGAATGCGGCCGGCCGGCAGCACGACGGAGCCGCTATGCACATCTTCGCCGGCAAGGCGGCGATTGGCGCCGCGCTTCAAACCGGGCGGTACGATCACAACACCATTTTCGGTCCGCACGTCTTCCTGCATGAAGACAGTGTCGGCGCCGTCCGGCATCGGCGCGCCGGTGAAGATGCGGATCGCGGCGTGCGGCGGCAAGGGTTGCACAGCCGCGCGTCCCGCCGTGATGCGCTCGGCAATCACCAGTTTCGTCTCGCCTTGTGGATCGAGATCGGCATGGCGCACGGCGTAGCCATCCACGGCCGAATTGTCGAAGGGCGGTAGATTGATCGGCGCGGAAATGTCTTTCGCCAATGTGCGGCCGCGCGCCTTCGCCAGCGGAAGCGCTTCGATTTCGACAACGGGCGTGATGCGTTCGGCGATGATGCGTTCGAGATCGCTGACCGGCAGCAGCGGCCCGGAGAATGCAAAGCAATCGTCGGTGAGTTGCGCCATCAGATCGCGTCCGCGTGGGCCTTCACGTCGTTGATGGGGATTGATTTCGTCAGCAGCAGGTCGGCGATGGCATCGATGTCGTTGAGATCGACAACCGGCAGGCTGGCATCCGGCAACGGTGTGTCCGACGCGACCGCGACGATAAAAGGATCGTCGGGATGCAACAGCGGCTTGCCGTTCTCGGCGCGATGAATTTCAAGCTTCGGAAACGGCTCGCGTTTGAAGCCCTCGACCAGCACAAGATCGACGTTCGACAGCTTGGCGAGCAACTGCGGCAATTCCGGTTCCGGCGCGCCGCGCAATTCATGCATCAGCGCCCAGCGATTACCGGAAACGACCAGCACTTCGGTCGCGCCGGCGGAGCGATGTTCGAACGAATCCTTGCCGGGCCGGTCGACATCGAAAGCATGATGCGCATGCTTGAGCGTGGACACGCGCTTTCCGCGCGCGGTCAGGCGCGGAATGACTTTGGTCTGCAACGTGGTTTTGCCGGAACCGCTCCAGCCGGCGAGGCCGATAATGTGCATGCGAGACTGTTTACCGCAAAAGCGACGAGCGGCGATATCGCCGGATCGTCTTATCGTGAATGTCGAGAGCCTTTCCGGCTTTGATGAAATCAAAGCCGAGGCTCTCGTTTTTTAGTTTTGACGCGTTTTCTTCAAGCAAACCGGTATCCACTTCGCTCGAAAACGCTCTCATGCGGCCATGTGTCCGCAGGGGAAAGCTAGTCCAAGTGAAAGCTAAGCATTGGCGGGGCGCATACCAAGCGTACGGATGCGTTTTCGCACCTCCTCGTCGCGCAGTGCTTCGAGGAAGGCGCGGACGGCAGGCCGGTCCCGACGGCTTTCGACAACGAGAAAATCATATTCCTCCGGCGCCACTGGCAGGAACGATAAGCCATACATGCGCGCCACCGGCTCGATGGCAAAGCCCCAATCGGCCCGCGCCTGCGCGATCGCCGCGGCCACGGCATTGTGCGATTTCGGCTGGTTGGCATAGCCGGGCGGGCGCGCACCCTTCAGCTTCTGGTCGATCAGCACGCGCGTGCCGGAACCGGCATTGCGGTTGACCATGAGACAATAGCGATCGGCTAAGGCCGTCGCGATCGCCTGATCGGCGGTCTTGCCTTCGAAGCGCACATCGCCGGCACGGTAGAGAAAGCCCTGCGAGCGCTCCCAGCCCTTCACCAGCAACAAGCCGTCCTGAACGAGATGCGTATTGTAGGCGCCGCTTTGCGGATCGACGAGATGGACGGGTGCGATGTCGCATTCGCCGCGTTGCGCCGCAACGGCGCCGCCAAGACTACCGACGGCGATGGTGCGCGCGGTGAAGCCGCGCTCGGCCAATGCACTGACGACAACATCGAGTGCCACATCATGGCTGCCCATGATGACAACGTCCGGCGCACGCGCCGCAGCGCCGATCAGCGTGACATCGGTCGTCGTGTTGGCATCGAGTGCGCTGGCCAGCGCATCGATTGCGATGAAGCCGTCCGATTGCGAGAAGGTGGTGACGGAGCCCGACCCTTTCGGCGATGGAAACGCGACCATGCCGTCGGCGCCTTCCACCAACGCGACCAGCGCGAATTCCTTGCGGCCGAGTTCGGACGGAATGCGTGTCGGCACGCGAGCTGCAACGGTCTTCGGATTTTCAGGCGGCAGGCCGGCGAGCGTACGAATGACCGGCGCGACGAAAGCATGGAATGTGAAGATCGCCGATGTTGGGAAACCCGGCAGCACAATGACTGGCTTTCCGTTCGCCACCGCAAGGCAAAGCGGCTTGCCGGGCTTCAACGCGACGCCATGCACGAGAATGCCAGGCTCGCCGAGCGTCGAGACGATGCGATGCGAGAGATCGCCAGCGCCTTTCGATGTGCCGCCGGACAGGATCAGCATGTCGGCATCGGCGAGACCCTTGCGCATGGCATCGCCGAGCAAGGTCTCGTCGTCGGGAAATGCGCCATAGGCGACAGGCTCGCCACCGGCTTCGGTCACGGCCGCAGCGACAATCGCGCCGTTGCTGTCATAGATTTTGGCAGGGCTGAGTGCTTCGCCGGGCTGCACCAGTTCGTCTCCGGTCGAGAGCACGGCGACCTTCGGCTTTCGCACAACGTCGATATGAGCGATGCCGCAGGCCGCAAGCATGCCGATCTCGCGCGAGCCAAGGAGCGTGCCCTTGCGCAGCAACGTTTCCCCGCGCGCAATGTCGGAGCCGGCATAGGCGATGAATTGTCCCGGCGCGACGGCGCGGTGGATTTCAATCGACAGATTTTCCGGATCGTCGAGCAACTCGGTGTGCTCGATCATGATCACAGCATCGGCGCCGCGCGGCACGACACCGCCCGTTGCGATGGCGGTTGCGGTTACAGGCGAAACTTCGATGTTCGGTGCGTGACCGCAGGCAATCACCTCACGGTTGAGGCGAAGACGCAGCGGTGTTGAATCACTGGCGCCGGTGGTGTCGCTGGCACGCAACGCAAAGCCATCGACGCCGGAGCGGTCGAAGGGCGGCACATCGAGCGGAGCCAGAATATCGGCGATGAGGACGCGGCCCAATGCGTCGGACAGAGCAATGGTTTGCGTTCCGCGCGGCGACAGATCGAGACCGTTTTCAAAGCGTCGCTTCGCTTCCTCGGCGGAAACAACTTCAAGAAACTGCTCCTGCCGCGCGGCGCGGCGGACTGCATCGAGGAGCGTGCTTTCAGGCTTCGGCAATTGATTCACGGCAATGGCCTCACCTGAACGACAGCCCCAGCGGGATAGCCTTCGCTGTCCGCGGGGACAAGAACCCATCCATCGGCTTGCGCAAGCGTCCTCAGCGGCAGCATGCCGGAGGCGAGCGGCGTGATCATGTCGCCGTCCCGGCGGACCGGAACCACGTCGGCAAGACCGATGGTGGATGTGATCTTGCGCGACAATGCCGCGGACGACACGAATTCATCTGTGGCGATGCCGCTCAATTTGCTGATCAAGGGGTGCGCCAGTGTCAGCCATGCGGCAAGCGCCGCATCGATGCGGCCGGGAATGAGCAGAGCAGGTCTTGTTCCGACTGTGCCAAACGCGCTTGTCTCGCCCGGTCCAAGGCCGATGCCATGACACGTCAATGTGCCGGCGCGCGATAACGTCGTCACCGCATGATCGTTGCGGCCGCTGCCGGTACCGCCGACGCCGATCACCGCATCGGTCGCCGTATCGCGCAAGGCCGCATCGAAGTCGCCGGCGCGTGTCACGCTTGCACCGGCCATCGCCATCACGCTGGCGAGAAAGTCGGCGATGGATGTGAGAATGACATCGTCGCGCCGCGCAGGCGCGAGCAGGATATGTGGTCTACGGATTCTGACCTGCGTCAGCCGGAGCGCCGTCAGTGAGGCAATGTCGACCGCGCGTAACCGCTGTCCGGTCTGGCGGAGGACCGCGCCGCTGTCACCATCGCCTCCCTTCGGCAACACGCCTTCGCCGGGCGCGGCCGGTGCCATGATCTGCATCATGCCGCCCATCACCGTGACCGCATCGATCGGCGCGACAGCATCAGTCCCCGGCGGCATCGGCGCGAAGGCATCGATGCGCTGGCTCGATGACGGCAGCATCATCGGTGCGTAGGGGCCGGCATCGCGTGTGGTATCGGCGTCCACCGCCCAGCCGTCGCGTGCAGCCGTTGCGACGGGCGGCATCGCTTGCGTCGTCATGATGTCGGCCGCCAGCACGCCATGCAGCGCCTGCGCCACCGGCACGTCCTGTGGTTCCACCGGAGCAAGCCGGTCCAGCAAAGCCAGCACATCGGCCAGCGGCGTCAGCCGGGCGATCCTTTGGGCAGCGGGTCTGTCCGCGTTCATGCTTGCGTTTCTGACGAAGCATCCATACTGGGTCAAGCGACTGAAATATTGCCGGTTTCCGAATTGAAAAGGCCGCTCCTCGATAGAACGGACCAATGAGCATGACCGAAAAAGTCATCAATCTTCGCGGGTTGAAATGTCCGCTCCCAGCCCTTCGCACCCGCAAGATCTTGCGGGGGATGGCAGCCGGCGAGGTGATTTTGGTCGAATGCACCGATCCGCTGGCTTCGATCGATATCCCGAACCTCGTCAACCAGACCGGCGATGCGCTGGAAGCGACCGAACGGAGCGATGATCTCCTGACCTTTCGAATCCGCAAGGCTTGACCTGCAAACCGGCATGGCCGCACGAGTTGAATTTGCCGTCCGGTTCAGGGATTGTCGCCCGCCGGTTCCGTCCAGCTACCCCGCAGAGAACACCATTGCCTGACAGCTCCAATCCCTCGCCGAATATCCCGCGTGCCTCGACGGCCTTGCAGAATCTCACGGTGCTGGATCTCTCGCGGGTGCGAGCCGGGCCGACCTGTGCCCGCCAATTCGCCGACTGGGGCGCCAATGTCATCAAGATCGAAGCGCCGGAGCGGCTGGAAGGCGGCGATCCGATCGGCGGGCCGCGTCATTCTGGCGATTTCCAGAACCTGCACCGCAACAAGCGCAGCATCACGCTCGACCTGAAAAGCGAGGCGGGCCGTGCGACATTCCTGCGGCTGGCCGAAAAGGCCGATATCGTGATCGAGAATTTTCGCCCGGATGTTAAGCGGCGGCTGAAGATCGATTATCCGGACCTGAAGGCGGTCAATCCCCGCATCATCTATGCCAGCATCTCGGCCTATGGGCAGACCGGCCCTTATGAGAAGTGGCCGGGCTTCGACCAGATCGCGCAGGGCATGGGCGGGCTGATGTCCGTTACCGGCTTGCCGGGGCAAGGGCCGGTGCGCGCGGGGGCCGCGATTGCCGACATGACGGCCGGTTTGTTCGCCGCGCTTGGCATCATGGTGGCGCTGCTCGAGCGCGAGCGGTCGGGCGAAGGACAATATGTGGAATCGTCGCTGCTGGCGGCGCAGATCTTCATGCTGGATTTCCAGGCGGCGCGCTGGCTGATCGACAAGGTGGTGCCGGGACAGGCTGGCAACAACCATCCGACCAGCATCCCGACCGGCGTCTACAAAACAAAAGATGGCCAGATCAATATCGCGACCACGGGGTCGCCGACCTGGACGCGCTTTTGCAAGGCGATCGATGCTGAACATTTTCTGCAGAATCCGGATTACGCCTCCAATGCGCTGCGGCTGCAGAACCGCGATGCGATGAATGCCGATATCGAAGTCGTGTTGGCCGGCAACACCAGCGAATATTGGATCAAGCGTCTGAACGAGCAGGGTGTGGCGGCCGGTCCGATCTATGCCATCGATGAGATGTTCGAAGATCCGCAGGTGAAACATATCGGTGTTGCGACGGATATGGAGACGCCGGATCGCGGCACGCTGCAGGTGATCCGGCAGGCGGTGTCACTGTCGCGGACGCCGAGCAAGGTGGTGATGCATACGCCCGAGCGCGGCGAGCATACCGATGAAGTGCTGGCGGAGTTCGGGTTCAGCGCCGGCGAGATTGATGAACTGAAGAAGGCCGGTGCGACGTAACTCTTTGTCATGCGCAGGCTCGACCCGCGCATCCCGCTTAGGTTGGCACGGTGTCCGCCTTATCGGATGGCCGAGTCAAGCCCGGCCATGACGAATATGGAAAGGACTGAGTGAATGACCGATAAGATGCTCTCGCGCAAGGACGGCGGGGTCGGCTACGTGATCTTCAACAATCCGGAGCGGCACAATGCGGTGTCGCTGGAGATGTGGGCGGCGACGCGTGCCATTCTCGACGATTTCCGTAATGACGATTCCGTGCGGGTCGTGGTGCTGACCGGGGTTGGCGGCAAGGCGTTTGTGTCGGGCGCGGATATTTCCAAGTTTGGCGATGAACGCAGCACCGCCGAGGGTGTGGCGAAATACAATGCAACCACGGAGCAGGCCTTCTCCGGTGTGCATGATTTTCCCAAGCCGACGATTGCGATGATCCGTGGCTATTGCATCGGCGGTGGCATGGCACTCGCCACCTGCTGCGACATGCGGATCAGCACGCCGGCATCGAAATTCGGCATTCCGGCGGCCAAGCTCGGCCTTGGCTACGACTACAAGGGCGTGAAGCGGCTGATCAACGTGGTGGGCCCTTCTTTCGCCAAGGAGATTTTCTTCACGGCGCGGCAATTCGACGCTGAGGAAGCCCGCATGATGGGTTTCGTCAATCGCGTGGTGCCGGATGCCGAACTGGAAAGCTATGTGAAGAACTACGCCGAGATCATTGCCGCCAACGCACCGCTGACGGTCGGTTCGATCAAACTGATCGTTGGGGAAACAATGAAGGACGAGACCGAGCGCGACATGAAGGCGGCGAGCGCCAGTGTGCAGCGCTGCTTCGATAGCAAGGATTACATCGAAGGCCGCACCGCCTTCATGGAAAAGCGCAAGCCCGTCTTCACCGGTCAGTGAC
>JAEXXW010000161.1 GCA_023405565.1 Pseudomonadota bacterium | reverse complement strand
CCCCGTATTATTACGCGCCGCCCCCGCCGCCCCCGCCGGCTTATTATGCTCCGGGCCCGGTCTATTACGCGCCGCCGCCCTGCCGCTGGGTGAAGCAGCGTTACTGGGACGGTTATTACTGGCAGGTGCGTCGCGTTCAGGTGTGCGGCTGATCTGATGCTTTGAGTTCAGAGAGCTCGGCGGTGCGAAAGCCCGCCGGGCTTTTTCTTTGCCGCGATTATCGCGCCGCCTGCATCCGTTCGGCGAGGGCGCGGGAGGGCCAGCAATCGAGCGGCGCGCCGGTCGATTTCTGCCACGCGCCGAGCGCGGCGCGGGTTTTCATTCCCGCTTTGCCATCGATCTTGTCGCTGTAGAAGCCAGCCTTGGTCAGATAGCGCTGGATGGTTTCGATATAGTCTGATCGCGCCTGTTCGATCTTGCCCCAGGGTGTTGCAAAGTTTTTTCCACCGGCAATGCGATCGGCGAGATGGCCGACGAACAGCGCGTATAGATCGGCAAAGTTGTAGCCCTTGAAGACATAGAAATTCTTCAGCGTCAGAAATGCGGGACCATTCAGGCCGGCGGGCAGGAACAACGAGGCGTCCTCGGCCAGTTCCTCGCGCGTCGGTTTATACGTCAGAGGGACATAGCCGCGCTTGATCCATTCGGCGACCGTCATCTTGGTGTCGGGCTCGGCGATGGAGCAATCGACATTCGCTGGCAGCTTCACTTCGAAGCCCCAGCGTTTGCCGCGATCCCAGCCCTTGGCGAGCAACTGACTTGCGGCCGAGGCCAGCGAGTCCGGCACCGAATTCCAGATATCGCGATGGCCGTCGCCATCCTGATCGACCGCATATTTGAGAAAATCGGTCGGCAGGAATTGGGTATGTCCCATCGCGCCGGCCCATGAGGCTTTCATGTCTTTGGGTGTGACGTGCTCTTCCTCGAGGATTTTCATCGCCAGCAGCAACTCGCGCCGGAACATCTCCTTGCGGCGGCCCATGTAAGCCTGGGCGGCGAGCACCTCGATCGTGCTGTAGGGCAGTTTGACGTTGCCGTAATTCGTCTCACGGCCCCAGATCGCCAGCACGACGGATGGCGGCACGCCGAAACGCTTCTCGATCGCTGCGAGCGTCGCTCTGTGTTCGGATGCGAGCTTCTGCCCCTGCACCGTCAGCCGGCTGAGCGATGTTTCCGACAGATATTGTTCGGGTGTGCGCTCGAACTCCGCCTGTCCGCGCGGCGCTTCCTTCGGCTTGCCGGGAATGACGAGATCCGGCAGCGACAGATTGAGCTTCAGTCCGCGCGTGGCCTCGTCGAATGTCTTGCGCGAGACGCCGAGCGCCTGTGCCTCCGGCCACAGCGATTGCAGGAACTGGCGGAACTCCGCTTCGCTTTGCGCGCGGGCGGGCAGACTGGCGGTAACAATTGTCACCAGCAACAGGGCCAGGTGACAGGCCAATCGGATCATCGGGCGACTGGTTGTCGTCATCGGATCAGGGAGCCCCGTCGCATCGGCTAGCGCGTCATCACCATGAACAGACGCGGAAAACGAAACAACACCTTGCCATCTATCTGCGCGGGATAGGCCGCGGCGATGCGTGCGGTGTAATCTTTCACGAATGTTTCGCGGTGCTCGGGCGGCAGCGGATCGACGAAGGGGCGAAGGCCCGTGCCCTTCACCATTTCGACAATGGCTTCCGGTCCGTCGAGCGCGTGCTGATAGAGCGTGTGCCAGATGTCGAAGCGTGTGCAGAGCGGCTTCAGTTCGTTGTAATATTCGTGCACCGACGGTAGGTTGACACGGTCGCGTGGGTTGCGGGGCAGCAACTTGGCAAATGGTTCTTCCCGCGCCAGCTCGCGCATCCACACATGCGATGGTTCGTCCCAATTGTCCGGCACCTGAATTGCGATGACGCCGCCGGGCTTCAAACGACCCAGCAGTCGCTTCAGGACAGAGACATGGTTCGGCAACCACTGAAAGGTTGCGTTGGAGTAGAGAAGGTCGGCGCTGGCCGGCGCGGACCATTCATTCAGATCGGCTTCGATGAAGCTGATATGGGGCAGGCGTTCGCGCGCCTGTCGCAGCATGTCCGGTGATGAATCGACACCGATCACCTGCTCGTCTGGAAAACGCCCGACCAGCAACTCGGTCGAATTCCCCGGACCGCAGCCGAGATCGTAGATCTCGCGAGCCTCGGCGAGCGGGACCTGCGCGAGGAGATCACGCGCGGGGCGCGATCTCTGGTCCTCGAATTTCAGATATTGTTTTGCGTTCCAGTCGGTCATGCGATCGAATTAAACTTCCGCCAATTCGAGGCGCTTTTCAATGCGCTCCACACGACCGTCCAGCCGGTCCAGACGATTGGACAGGTTGGCATATTGGTGTTCGAGAATGCCAAGGCGGCCCTTCACTTCACGCATATCCTCGCGCACGGAATCGACCGCGCCACGGATGTGGCGGAGATGTTCGAGAACAAGATTTTCAATCTCGGTCACGCGTATCCTCCAAATGGCCTTTTCTCACTTTACCACATACGTGTCACCGCGTGAATTTCTTGTATTTGATCCGGTGTGGAATGGTGGAGTCGGTGCCGAGACGGCGCATCTTGTCGGCTTCGTAATCCTGGAAGTTGCCTTCGAACCATTCGACATGTGAATCGCCTTCGAAGGCGAGCATGTGGGTCGCGATGCGGTCGAGGAACCAGCGATCATGGCTGATGATAACGGCGCAGCCGGCGAAATCCTCCAGCGCTTCTTCCAGTGCGCGCAGCGTATCGACGTCGAGATCGTTGGTCGGTTCGTCGAGCAGCAGCACGTTGGCGCCCGACTTCAGCATCTTGGCGAGATGCACGCGGTTGCGTTCGCCGCCGGAGAGCTGGCCGACCTTTTTCTGCTGGTCCGCGCCCTTGAAGTTGAAGGCCGAGCAATAGGCTCTGGAGTTCACTTCCTTCTTGCCGAGCAGGATCTGATCGACGCCGCCGGAGATTTCCTCCCACACGCTCTTGGAGCCATCCAGTGCATCGCGTGACTGATCAACATAGCCAAGCTGCACGGATTCGCCGACTTTGATGGTACCGCCATCCGGCTGTTCCTGACCGGTAATCATGCGGAACAATGTGGTCTTGCCGGCGCCGTTCGGTCCGATCACGCCGACAATGCCGCCGGGCGGCAGCTTGAAGGTGAGGTTGTCGATCAAGAGATTGTCGCCAAAGCCTTTGTTCAGGCCTTCGAAATCAATGACGTTGTTGCCGAGGCGCTCGGCCACGGGAATGATGATCTGTGCCGTCTGGGTCTGCTTGTCGGCGGATTTCGCGAGCAGATCCTCATAGCGCTGATAACGCGCCTTGGACTTGGCCTGACGGGCCTTGGGCGAGGAGGCGATCCATTCCTGTTCGGCAGCGAGCGTGCGCTGGCGTGCCTCTTCCTCGCGGCCTTCCTGTTGCAGACGCTTCTGCTTCTGGCCGAGCCACGACGAGTAATTGCCCTGATAGGGAATGCCGCGGCCACGATCGAGTTCGAGAATCCAGCTCGTGACATTGTCGAGGAAGTAGCGATCGTGGGTGACGATCAGGATCGCGCCCGGATAATTGCGCAGATGCCCTTCCAGCCAGGCGACGCTTTCGGCGTCGAGATGGTTGGTCGGCTCATCCAGCAGCAGCAATTCCGGCGCATCGAGCAGCAGCTTGCAGAGCGCAACGCGGCGGCGCTCACCGCCGGAGAGGGACGCAACATCGGCATCGTCGGGCGGGCAGCGCAAGGCTTCCATCGCCTGATCGACCTTGGAATCGAGATCCCACAGGCCCTGCGCCTCGATCTCGTCCTGGAGCCTCGTCATCTCGTCCGCGGTCTCGTCCGAATAATTCATGGCGAGTTCGTTGTAGCGGTCGAGGATGGCCTTCTGCTTGGCGACGCCTTCCATGACGTTTTCGCGAACGGTCTTGTCGGGATCGAGCTGCGGCTCCTGTGGCAGGTAGCCGACGCGGGCGCCTTCGGCGACCCAGGCCTCGCCGGAATATTCGGTATCGATGCCAGCCATGATGCGCAGCAGGGTCGATTTACCCGCGCCGTTGACGCCGAGAACGCCGATCTTCGCGTCCGGATAGAATTGCAGATGGATGTTCTCGAGCACCTTGCGGTTGCCCGGATAGGCCTTGGTCAGCCCCTGCATGAAATAGACGAATTGGCGGCCGTTCATTTCGGTGAAAACCCTCTGGGCGGATACGTTCCGCGCGGAATCGCGCTGGATTTTGCGATGTTTTCGGAGATGTGGCGCTTAAGTAACGGTGCGGCCCGGAAAGGGCAAGGCAGCACGCCTCCAAACAGGGAGGGAGCCGGGAATGGCAGGCGAAATCTGGCCCTCCCACCGCCCTTTCGGGCCGGGTGCAGGCCGGTCAGGCGGCGCGCTGGGGCGCTTCGAGCGGCGGCGTGCCGTCCTGCATGGCGCTGCGGATCATGGTCCGCAACTCGGCATTGTCAGTATGGCCGTGAACCGCGACCGCATGCTGCACGGCGGCTTCGAGCAATTCGTCTTCGGTGTCGGCGCTCAGGGCGAGGGTGCAATTCATTTCGCTCGGCACCGTCCGGCAATCGATGAATTTCCGTTGCATTAGTTCCTCCTGTGACGGTTGAACATCCAGCGTCGGATCTCCGGGCTGCCCCAGCGAATAATTTTACGCCTGCGCCGTGACGTTGAACAGCGGCGCCTGACGCCGGGCGCGATGAAGCGCCCCTGTTCTTTGCGGCGCGGGTGACGCCGTAGGCTCGAAAAGGGTGAGGGGAATGATGCGCCGAAAGACGCAGGGCATTCCTGATACGCCGCGCTCACGCAAATGAGCGCAGCCGCCTTTCGGCGCACCATCACGCAGCGATTTTGCGCTCCGGAGCCGTTCTTCCGGGCCTGGACAGATGAGCCGCGCCCACCCTGATCCGGCAGGCTTTGGCCTGCCTTCATCCAGTCCACGTCCAGCAGGACTACCCGCAGCCCCTCCTAATAGGAGCGGACGGCCCACCCGAAGCGTCCCGGAGGCATGAGCGACGAACTCACACCCGCAGGCGCCGCACCTTGCTCCGTCAACTGACGTCACCGGTTGACGCCCCTCATGAGCGAGGTGAGGAGATAAAGGCATATATTCCTAGTAATGTCAAGGCCAAACTGCAGTCATTCCGGGGCGCATGCAAAGCAGGCGAACCCGGAATCCAAAAATGGTCGTCGTGGCTCTGGATTCCGGGTTCTCGCGCGATGCGCTCGCCCCGGAATGACAGACACAGAAGCCTGCGCGGGACGACTGTATTGGCATGCAACCCGCTCACGGTTCACTTCACCGCAATGACATCCTTCGCCTTGTTGGCGCCCATATAGACCGCGATCAGGCGCATCGGTTGCTTGCCGGTATTTTCGCCGAAATGAGCGACATTCATCGCTTCCATCAGTGAATCGCCCTGACGATAGGTGCGCTTGCCCTTCGCGCCGTAATCGACCGTGATTTCGCCTTCGAGGATGTAGGCGAACATCGGCACGCCGTGCTTGTGAACGATGGTGCGGGCGCCGGGCGGCAGCGTGATGATCGATGCATTCACATGCGCGGTGCCGGACGGATAGCGGATCTTTTCTCCGAGAACGGTGGTACCTGTCGAAAGCAGCGGCACGGCGGGATAGCCCTTTGCCTCGGCGCCGCCTTCCGTTTTCGGCGATGGTTGCGCATCCTGCGCGATGACGGGATGCGAGGCGACAACAAGCGCAAGCGCGACGCTCGCCGCTGTTAGCAAACGATCAACCATAAGCGTATTCCCCATATGCGCTGTCTTCGCCGTCGCGCGTGGCAGCAAATTTTTAAGATTCGGAATCAGTGAAAAAGAGTGGACGCGATTCGTTCTTTGAGAACAAACGAGAACATATCACGCCGCCGCGCGCGTGTTCGCAGCATCGTCCGACTGGAACGAAGTGGAGGAATGCGCGACGCAACGCGAGCGGCGCGGGTCGATTTCAGCGCTTGGAGTCTTCCACGTCGGTTTCCGGCCGGTCACTGCCCGATGCGGTCTCGGTATGCCACTTGCCGTCGGCGTCCTCCCATTCGATGGCTTCGGTGCGGCCGGGCACGCGCTGCTCCTGCGCGGCTTTCCGGGCGGCCTTCAGCGCAGCGGCATGTGTCGGGAAACTTTCCGAAAAGACATCGCCGACCTTGTAGGCCCAGCCGCCATCATGCTGGACGATCTTGTAAGTGATATGGGACATGGATGAATCCGTATTGCCTGTTCCGCCGACAGACGAAGATTTGCAATCTCGCAGCCATCGTGCAAGCGGGAAATCGCAGGGGTGTAACGCCCCGAGGGCGCGCGGAAAACGGCTGGTTCCGGGTGCCGTTGCTGCCGCGTCAAGGCAGGGCTCCTTTTTTGTTTCGAGGCGTTCGCGCGGGCCGGTGTCCACGTCGCGCGAAAAAGCTTTTACAGACCGCGCTCTTTTTTCAGCCGGTCGATATGGGACGTGAGTTCGGATGGCAATTGCCGCACGCCCTGCCGGCCGAGATAGGACAGGGCCGGCCGCAATTGCGATTGCGTGAGCCAGCCGGGCTGCCGCTTGGGTGACACCAACCGATCGAACACCAGTACCATCAGCACGGCCAGCAACACGATGCGCAGCGCGCCGAGAACCGCGCCGGCGATACGATCGGGCATGCTGATGCTCTCTCCCACGGACGCATCGACGGAGCGGCGCAACAGGGCCGCAAGAACAATGCCGATGATGAGGAAGATGACAAAAAACAGCACGCCGCCGGAGCCGCCGAAAGACGAGGCCAGGGCCGGCGCATAGGGCACAAGCTTCGGCGCCAGGACCAGGGCGACGGGAGCTGCGGCGAGATAGCCGAAGATGGTTGCGAGGCCGCGCAAGAGCCCGGACCGGTAGCCCATGACGATTGCGACGACGGCCGCAGCGAGGATGACGGCATCGAAGACGTTCATGCCCGCATCTATCGGTGCGGGCGGTAAACTTTCTGCTACGGAATGAAGCGATCAGGCCCGCTGCAAGACCAGCGCATGGATCGTTTGGCAATGGCGCACGATGTTGTTGTGCGAGACCACGAATTGTTTCAGTGGCGTGTCGATATCGTAGAAATAGATATTGGCGATGAAGCCGTAGATACCGGCATCGATTGCAGTCGGCTTGTCGCCATGCACGAAGCCGATTGCCGGAATGAGATCGGAGAGCACGCGCAGGTCGGCAACGCCGCGTGCCATCGCCGCATCGGGTTCATAGCGGCCGATGCCCTGATAATAATAGCGCTGGTGATTGAACTCCTTGGCCTTGAGAAGGCCCTCCTCGGTGAGACGCGGATGCTCGCGCATCAGCGCATCGCGGAAGGCTGGCCAGTAGCGCTCGTCCTTCCAGCGCGAATAGGACATCACCCAATAGAGATCATCGAGCATGCGCGTGATGAGGAGACTGGTGTCATGTTGTCCGGCGCTGAGCGCGTCGTCGATGGTCAGCCGATATTTGCGGATCAGGTGCGCGATGATGGTTTCGCTGTCGCCGATGATCTCGCCGTCATCGACGATGTAGGGCAACTGACCACGCGGTGCCGATGAGGCATCGAAAATATGCTCGTGCGTGAACGGCACGCCGGTCAGCCTCAGGA
>JAEXXW010000006.1 GCA_023405565.1 Pseudomonadota bacterium | reverse complement strand
CGGTAAGGGTGCCAATAACACGCCGCCGGATCGCTGCCGAAGGCCTTCGTAAGGTTGGACGTGGCCGGTTCGCTCGCCGCCGTGGGGAGGACGGACGAAAAAGGTCAGGTCCGCTTTGCGGTTCGCAGCGTGCGCGGGCCCCGGCATGTCGGAAGAGGGACCTTACCGTGGCATCCACAGTATCGGCGGCAGCACATACGCGCCGTGATTTTCTTTACGTTGCGACTGGGGCAGTTGGCGCCGTCGGCGCTGCTTTCACCGCCTGGCCGCTGATTTCGCAGATGAATCCGGACGCTTCGACGATCGCCGCAGGTGCGCCGATCGAAGTGGACCTGACGCCGGTCGCCGAAGGGCAGATCATCAAGGTCTTCTGGCGCGGCAAGCCGATCTTCGTGAATCACCGCACCAAGAAAGAGATCGAGGAGGCGGTGAACGTCAATCTGGCCAGCCTGCCGGACCCGCAGCCGGATTCGGCGCGCGTGAAGAAGGGTCATGAGCAATTCCAGGTGCTGATCGGCATCTGCACCCATCTGGGCTGTATCCCGCTGACCCATGCCGGTGCCTATAACGGCTATTTCTGCCCGTGCCACGGCTCGGTCTACGATACCTCGGGCCGCATCCGGTCGGGCCCCGCGCCGCTTAATCTGGCGCTGCCGCCCTACGAATTCCTGAGCGACACCAAGATCAAGATCGGCTGACGCCGTCGTCCACTATTGCCTCCGAACCGCAGGTTCTTCCGAGAAGGTTTCCCGAAATGAGCGGACACTCGACCTATCAGCCGCAAAGCGCGTTCATGAAATGGATGGAAGCGCGGCTTCCGATCGCGGGGCTGGTCCACTCGTCCTTCATTGCCTATCCGACGCCGCGCAACCTGAACTACTGGTGGACCTTCGGCGGCATCCTCTCGTTCATGCTGGCGGCGCAGATCGTCACCGGCATCATCCTGGTGATGCACTACACGCCGCACGAGACGCTGGCTTTCAATTCAGTCGAGCACATCATGCGCGACGTGAATTACGGCTGGCTGCTGCGCTACCTGCATTCCAATGGCGCGTCGATGTTCTTCATCGCCGTGTATATTCACATGTTCCGCGGCATGTATTACGGCTCCTACAAGGCGCCGCGCGAGGTGCTGTGGATTCTCGGCGTCATCATCTATCTCCTGATGATGGCGACCGGCTTCCTTGGTTACACGCTGCCATGGGGCCAGATGAGCTTCTGGGGCGCGACCGTCATCACCAACTTCTTCTCGGCCATTCCGTGGGTCGGCGAGACCATCGTCACCTGGCTGTGGGGTGGTTACTCGGTCGGCAACCCGACGCTGCAGCGCTTCTTCTCGCTGCACTACCTGCTGCCGTTCGTGATTGCCGGCGTCGTCGTCCTGCACGTCTGGGCGCTGCATGTTGTCGGTCAGAACAACCCGGCCGGCATTGAGCCCAAGGGTGACAAGGACACGGTGCCGTTCACGCCCTATGCGACCATCAAGGACAGCTTCGGCATGATCTGCTTCGTGCTGTTCTTCGCGTATTTCGTGTTCTATCTGCCGAACTATCTCGGCCACGCCGACAACTACATCCCGGCCAACCCGGCCGTGACGCCGGCGCATATCGTGCCTGAATGGTATTACCTGCCATTCTACGCCATCCTGCGTGCCGTTCCGAACAAGCTGCTGGGCGTCGTTGCGCTGTTCGCGTCGATTGGCATCCTCGTGTTCCTGCCGTGGCTCGACTCGTCGAAAGTGCGTTCGGCGCGCTACCGTCCGCTGTTCCGGCAGTTCTTCTGGATCTTCGTCGCGGTCTGCCTTGGTCTTGGGTATCTCGGTGCCAAGCCTGCTGAGGGTGGCTATGTGATCGCTTCGCAGATCCTCACCGTCTATTACTTCGCGCACTTCCTGATCATTTTGCCGCTGCTGTCGCGGTTCGAGACAACCAAGCCCCTGCCGAACTCCATCGCGGAATCGGTGCTCGCACCGAAGAATGCGTGAAGGCGGGGAGAGAGACGATGACAATGCAACGTATCCTCATTGCCCTCGCGCTTTCCTTCGGGCTGGCTGCTCCGGCGATGGCCGCCGAAGGACAGGTGCAGCCGCCGAAGCAGTCGTGGTCGTTTTCCGGCCCGTTCGGAACGTATGATCGCGGCCAGCTTCAGCGTGGTTTCAAGGTCTATCGTGAAGTCTGCCAGTCCTGTCACAGCCTCTCGCTGATCGCGTTCCGCAACCTGGCTGAGCCGGGCGGGCCTGGCTTCACGCCGGCGCAGGCTGCAGCGGTTGCTGCTGAGTACAAGGTTCAGGACGGTCCGAACGATGCTGGCGAGATGTTCGAGCGACCGGGCCGTCTGGCGGATCGGTTCCCGAAGCCGTTCCCGAATGACAACGCGGCCCGTGCGGCCAATGGCGGCGCGCTGCCGCCGGACCTGTCGCTGATCGCCAAGGCGCGCACCTATGAGCGTGGCGGCCTCTGGTTCCTGCTCGATCTCGTCACGCAATATCAGGAGCAGGGGCCGGACTATATCACGGCGCTGCTGCAGGGTTACGAAGAGGCGCCGAAGGATTTCGCGCTGCCACAGGGAACGAACTACAACAAGTATTTCCCGGGCCATGCGATCGGCATGCCGGCGCCGCTCAGCGACGGGCAGGTCACCTATGACGACGGTTCGCCACAGACGCTGGCGCAATATTCCAAGGACGTCACGGCGTTCCTGATGTGGACAGCCGAGCCGCATATGGAGGCGCGCAAGCGCCTCGGCATCCAGGTGATGATCTTCCTGATCTTCTTCGCGGGTTTGCTCTACTTCACCAAGAAGAAGGTCTGGGCGCCGGTGCACGACCACGCCTGATCGTCGTCGTTGCGACGTTAGATTTCCTCATGCCCGGCTTGTCCGGGCATGTTGCTTTTAGGATCAATGCGAGGATAGGCGCATGACCAAATCCGTTCTCGGTATTATCGGCGGCTCGGGCATCTACGATTTGCCGGGACTGGA
>JAEXXW010000079.1 GCA_023405565.1 Pseudomonadota bacterium | reverse complement strand
CTCCTGGCACATGCTGCGCATGGGCCACGACCTATGGGCTCGCCACATTCACGGCGGCGAAAGCCGGAAAGGTCGATCCATCGACGACGGCGGGCCAGGCAAGCCCGGCCTTCATTTACATCCAGGTTCTGAATGGAGATGGCACATCGGCAGGGACATGTGCCGATACCGGCTTCAACTCCTACTTCCAGCGTCTGGCCTTCGCTGGCACGCCGTCCATGCAGACGGCGCCTTATGTCGCGAGCTGTGCGCAACTGTGGACCGAGTATAACGGCGCCAATCCGACCATCGATTCCGCCTTCCAGATCGCGCCCGTCAGATCGGTCGACACCAACGATCTCGACAGCGTGAAACAGGTGCTCGCCTCAGGCAGAGCGCTCGCCTACGGCACCAAGCTCTATACGGATTGGGGCGACTACAAAGGCGACCCTATTCCCTATTATGGCAACGGCGAGATCAAGATCGGCAAGAACGGCAAGCCGGTGGGGCATTGCATGCTGCTCATCGGCTATGACGACCGCCTGCAGAATGGCGCGGTGCTGATCCAGAACAGCCAGGGAACGGCATGGGGCAGCAATGGCTATATCTGGATGGCTTACAACACCTTCCAATATCTGGCCCAGGGACAGGCCTATTACGTCGACGACTGAACGGCATGGAAGCCAGCGCCGCGTGATAAAGATGCAGCCTTCAACGAAGGGATTGTGTTGACAATTGAGCGAAGTGGCCACCAGCCGTCGTCGGTTTCGTCCGACGACGGCCGGTGCGCGTGAAGAAAACGCATCGAAACAAAGAGCTGGAGCTCCGGCTTTGATTCCATCAAAGCCGGAAAGGCTCTAGTGTCGCACGAAACTCCATTTCACCGTCGCACGGACCGGCGTCGTGCCATATCCGCCGGCATGCGTGACCTGACCCATCTTCTCGATCTGCCGCTGACCAGTCATGCTCTTGGCGGCTAGATCGACCGGAAAGTCGAACAGATCGACAGCGCCGACCTGCACACCGTTCTTCGCACCTTCGACAAACAGGACGGAGCGGCCGGTCTCGGTTGCGAACGCGCCGGTATAGGTCACCTTGACCGGAACGAACGGCCCCGACACGCCGATATCAACACTGCCGTCCACTGTGTCGATCGCCAGCGTCGCCGCGCAAGCCTGCTCGATCACCAGCTCAAGCTCCGCCGGCAACTTGCGCTCGCCCGTCCGTCTATAATTGAACGGAGCAGCCGGCTTTGGTGGCGAAATCACCATGCCGTGCCCGCTGTCGTCGATGACAATGGAGCCGCTTGCGCAAGGACGACGCCGATCGGTCATCCAGTGATGAAACCGGTCCATCTTGCCAGCTGACGGCCCGGCCAGCTTTTCCATCTTCCCCTGCTGCATCAGGCGCCCGAACTTCATGCCGGTCTGCATGATGCATTGCTGATCGCCCTTGCAGGCCTCCATGGCCTTGCTCATCTCGGCAACACCGGCAGGCGGCGTCGCAACCGCCTGCTCGATGGCTTGCGCTTTCGGAGATGTCTTGAAGCCGACCGGGGCCGTTCCGATCCGCACCATCGGAAACTCCAATTGCAATTGACGCTTCACGTTGAGTTCGTGCCACTCCACTTTGTTCTGAGCTGTGTGACGACCCTGCCCTTCGACATCGATAGTGAGCGTGAGCGTGCCGGTTGGCGAATTCTTGAATGGATCGGGCTGAGCGATGGCTGCCGGCACTTGAGCAGCAAGACATGCTGCAGAAACAACAACGATGGCGGTCGACGGAACCGTCCGCTTCCAACTTTCAGTCACTCTCGAAATATCCCCCACACAACGCCTTCCGGGGATCAGCAGCCGCCGCACAGCAGGGCGCCTCTCGCAGAAAGCTTGAGCGCCGGTATCACAGCCGCCACACAGCTCCAATCAACGAGAAAGTGAAGACGATGTTATCTCGTCAGCTCAGCAGCACGTCCCGCACCGCCCGGTGCGCCTGATCGATCGCCGAATGCGCATAGGCATGCCAGTCTGCATCTGAATTGGCGATGGCGACGCGGCCCCTGGGTTGACGCGCGCGCTCGATGGTTTCGATCTGGTCGCCTGAATCGAACAGCGAATTGCTACCATAGGAATAGCCGTGCGACCAGCGATTGACCGTGATCGCTGCAATGTCGCGGCTGCTGTCGAAGCCACCAGGTCCGATCATGCGATCGAGTTCGTCGCGAATGCGTTTCTCGAAATCGGCAAAGGTCATGTCCAGAAGCTGCATGCTGCCAATGCGGAACTGGTCGCGCGCTTCGGCTCCGGGATTGCTCTCATTCGGCACATGCACAAGATGCAGTCCTATCGGCTCGGACGGATCGCGCGGATGCCGATAGCCGCCCATGCTGACCGGATAATCGAGTTTCACCCGGCTATGGAACGACATCGGTCCGGAGATCTCGTGCACGCCGAGATTGGCGAAAGCCTTCCAGTCACGCACCAGCACTTTTGTATAGACCAGCGGCGCCTTGACGTTGCGCAACAGCGCGTGACGCTGCTCTTCCGGCAATTCCGGCATCATGTACGGAATCGCCATGTTGAAGCAGGCCAGGATGGCGTGCGCCGCAGCCACGCGATGCACCTTGCCATCGCGGATATAGACCAGCTCGGCACCGGATGGCACCGTCTTTACATGGACGCACGTACTGTCGAGACGGATACGCACGGCATTGCCGTCACGATCAAGCCGGTCATAGAGAAACGGCGCAAGGACGATGTCATCCATGGTGTTGCCGGGCGCAATATCCGGCATGAGCGCACGCACCAGAAGCCGCGCGATCGACGCATTGCCATCCGGAAAATGATAGATATAGGGCTCTTCACGTTCGGGGCTGGACTGCTCCGGCAAACTCAGTCCCGCAAAGCCCGGAAGGCCGATCTCACGCGCGCTTTCTGCCGGGATCATGTCACTGGCCAGCGCCATGAAATCCAGCGAGCGGCCGTGGAAGCAATTGGCCGCCGTCTCGCTGAGGCCGCATGTCTTCGTCAGATAATCGCGGTAGCTGACAGTCTCCAGAAACGCGAATTTCTCTTCACTGCTCTTGCCGGCGAGCGGATCGCGTGTGCGATCATACAAGGCCAGCACCTGCGCCTTCTCCTCATCGGAGAGTGGAAATCCGGCGACGAAATCCCGGGGCGACTTCTCGTTGAGCAGGCCGGGGCCGAGATCGTCGGCCACCATCGCGGTCGGATCGCCCGTCACCAGCGTGTCACGACCGAAATGCTCGCGGGGGAAGAACACACCGCGCGACAGTCCCAGCGATGGATAGAGATTGCGCTCGAATGCCGTCTTGAAGCGGCCGACATCGACATTGAGATCGCGCAGCAGCCGCTTGGCCACATCGCTGAACAAGCCCATCGGCGATTGCAACGACTCGCTGCCGCCGTAGCCAAGGATCAGGCGGTCACCGATCCGGAATTCATTGCGTTTTGCGTGACCGCCGAAATCGTCATGATTGTCGAGAATGAGAATGCGCGCATCCGGCTTCTGCTGCCGATAGAAGAACGCAGCCGACAGCCCACTGATGCCGGCACCGATGACGACGAGGTCATAGCTCTCCTCGACGGGGATATTGTCGAACGATGGAATCTGCCCGTCGCGCATGACATGCGCAGCCTCGAACGAGCCATCGTGATGACCGCGCATCCCTGTCAGGGCCGGCGGATACCGGGTCGTGCACTGCGCAAAGAGCTGCTGCGCGGGCGTCAGGCCGGCAGCAATGCCGAGCGCCAATCCATTGAAAAAATCGCGACGCGTAATGTGTGGCATGATGCAAATAATATCCCTTTGCCCCACGGCCGAACTCCGGCAAAGCCGGAGCCTCGCCCTCGCGGGACGGGCGGAGATTACAGCATTCGCTCAGTCCATTACCACCCGATCGCCTTGGGCAACCATGTGGCCAGCGCCGGGAACAGAAAGACCAGCAGCAACGCGACGAGCTGCATGAGAATGAACGGGACAACGCCCCGATAGATATCGCCGGTCGTCACCTGCGGCGGCGCCACACCACGCAAAAAGAACAGGGCCCATCCGAACGGTGGCGTCAGGAACGAGGTCTGCAGATTCACGCAGATCAATGTCGCGAGCCAGACCATATCGACATTGGCCGCCGTGAAAACCGGCAGGAACAACGGCACCGCGATATAGGAGATCTCGATCCATTCGATGAAGAAGCCGAGGACGAAGATGATCAGCATCAGGAACCAGATATCGGAATTGATGCCGCCCGGCAGGAACGCGAAGAGATCGTGAACGATCTTCTCACCCTGCAAGCCGCGGAACGCCAGCGCAAAGGCCTGCGCGCAGATCAGGATGAACATCATCATTGCCGTGATCTTGGTGGTCGCCTGCGCTGTTTCACGCACCACACGCCAGCTCAGGCGTCCGCCCACCGCGGCAACGACGATCGATCCGAGCGCCCCCATCGACGCAGCCTCGGAGGGAGCGGCAATGCCCGCAATAATCGATCCCAGTACAGCGGCAACAAGGGCAATCGGCGGGGCGACGACCTTGAAGGATTTCCGCATCAGTTCCTCTCTGGAGACCGATGCACGTTCTTCCCTGGAGAAGGCCGGCACGCTCTCCGGCCGAACGATGCCGAGAACCAGAATGTAGATGACATAGATCGCGGCCAGCATGAGTCCAGGAAGCACGGCCGCTGCGAACAATGTCCCGACCGATTCATTGAGAATGTCGGCCAGCAGAATGAGAATGAGGCTCGGCGGGATGATCTGACCGAGCGTGCCCGACGCACAGATCACCCCGCAGGCCAGCCCCTTGTCATAGCCGCGCCGCAACATCCCGGGCAGCGTGAGCAAGCCAAGCGTGACAACCGTCGCGCCGACAATGCCCGTTGTGGCGCCCAACAACACGCCGACCAGCACAATGCCGATGCCAAGGCCACCCCGCAGCGAGCCGGACAGGTGACCGATAACCTCCATCAGATCCTCGGCCAGCTTCGATTTCTCCAGCATCATTCCCATGAAAACGAAGAGGGGAATGGCAAGCAGCGTCGAATTGGTCACGACGCCGAAAATGCGGCTGGGCAGGAGGTTGAACAGCAGGCTGCCGAAACCGAGATAACCGAAGACGAGGCCTGTTGTTGCGAGCGTCAACGCGACCGGAATACCGGCCATCAGCAAGACGAAGAACGAAACCAGCATCAGGATGGCAAGAACTTCCTGCAGCGGCATCACACCCTCTTCATTGCGATGTAATTTTTGATCGCTTCGGAGAGCGACTGCAGGAACAGAATGGCGAAGCCGATCGGGATCAGCGACTTGACGATGTAGCGATATTCAATGCCGCCGGGATTGGCCGTGCCCTCGCCGATCGACCAGGACTGATAGACATACGGGATCGACAGCCAGATCACGATGAGGCTGAAGGCCATCGCGATGAAGGCTGATATGACCTCGATCAGATGCTTGTTGCGGGGCGTGAAATACTGAAACACCACGTCAACACGCACATGCTCACCGTGAAGCATCGCATACGACATGCCGAACAGGCAGATCGGCACGAAGATGTGCCATTCCAGTTCCTGCGCCCAGATGAACCCGTAGGAAAAAGCGTAGCGCAGCAGCACATTCGCGCCCATCACGAGCGCGATGCCGAGCGCAAGCCATGACGTTGCACGGCCGACGAGATCGACGAAAGCGTCAATCCCGTGCGCCAGTTTCTCGGCCGCGTTCAAATCACGCCTTCCGGATCTTGGCGTGATAGACGGCCTCGCTCAGATCGGCCCAGCCATCGTATTTGGCTTTGTAGGCCATGTAGGAATCGTGGACTTTCTTGGTCACCGGATCCTTGGACACAGCCTCGGCCAGCACCTTGTCAGTCGCACCGCGCAAGGCTTTCACCACCGAATCCGGCAATGGTTGCGCGATGACGCCCTGGTTCTTGACGAGGTCTTCGAGCGCCTCGGCGTTATTCTTCTGGCACCAGGCTTCACTGATCGTGTTGCAGGCGGCGCAGGCATTCTCGACAATGGCCTTCAGATCAGGCGGTAGCGAATTCCACTTGGCCTTGTTGATGGTGAGTTCGCTCGCCGTCGCCATCTCGTGCCAGCCGGTCGTGTAGTAATATTTCGCGACCTTCTGCAGGCCGAGCTGCCGATCGAGATAGGGTCCGACGAATTCGGCGGCATCGATCACGCCGCGTTCGAGAGAGGGAAAGATCTCACCCGGTGCGATCAGGCGCGAGTCGACGCCAAGCTCCTTGTAGACGCGACCGGCAAGGCCCGGAATGCGCATCTTGATGCCCTGCAGATCTTCCGGTTTCTCGATTGGCTTCTTGAACCAGCCGGTCATCTGCACGCCGGTATTGCCGCAAACGAAGGGCACGAGATTGAAACGGTCATAGACCTCGCGCCACAGCGCAAGACCACCGCCGTCATACATCCAGCCATTGAACCCCTGGAAATTGAGACCGAAAGGCACAGCCGTGAAATATTGCGCGGCGAAGCTCTTGCCGGTCCAGAAATACGAATTCGCGTAATTCATCTCGACGGTGCCGGACGAGACGGCATCGAAGCCTTCAGCGGCCGGGATCAATTCACCGGCGCCAAAAAACTGGATCTTGATCCGGCCGTTGGACATGTCCTCGATGCGCTTGCAGAGATCCTTCGCGCTGCCGGGACCCGTGGAATAGAAAGCCGCATTCGGCCCGTAAAAACTGGTCATTTTCCAGTTGAAGGTGGTTTGCGCGCGCACCACCGCAGGCGCGGCAACACTCGCCGCCGCTCCCGCAAAAGCCATTGTCGTGAAGTCCCGCCGTCGCATGACACCCCTCCGCGAACCGGTTGACAGGTGTCATTGTTCAAGCAAGTTGCAGGCCAACCGCATTACGCGCGCTGGTGCAAGCGCGCTCACGTGTGCTCAAGGGAACTGATCACGGTTTGAGCAATCTGATGATCAATCGACAAACATGGATTGGATCATGATTGGCTCAACACGCCCGACTTCTTCATCAAGATCTTTTTGTCAGGATTTTTTTGACCGCTTTTTGGACTTCGGCGCCATCTGTTCTACCAGCCATTTCGCAGTGCGAAATAAACGGAAGTCATCGTTGCGCGCGCCGACGAGCTGCACACCCAGCGGCATGCCGCTTTCGCCTTCGAGAAGAGGCAGCGACATCGACGGCAGACCCATCAGCGTCCACAACGAACAGAATGCCGGATTGCCGGTCGAGTTGTGACCAATTGGCGCAACGCCTGGCGCGGCCGGCGTCATGATCGCGTTGAAGTGCGAGAACATCTGGTTCAGCCGCTCCACCAGATTGCGGCGTAGATCGAGTGCAGCGAGATATTGCATCGCCGTCACCTTGCGGCCTTCGTCGATCAGGTCGCGCGTCACCTTGCTGACGGCATCACCGTGCTTGTCGGCAATCGGGCCGAAGCGATGTCCCATATCGACCAGCATGATGATGCGGATCGCATCCCATGCGCTGGCATATTCCGGCGGCAGCTCGAGTTCGACGCAGTTCTCACCGAGATCGGCCGCAAGCTTTTCAAAGGCGTGTCGCGTCGTCTCATCGGCCTGATCCCAGATCGGCGTGCGCACGAAGGCGATGCGCGGTGCGAGCGGAAACGCCTCGGTGACCGCCTTCTGGAACGGCGGCACGGCAACGGCGCGCGTGTCCTCGTCCTCGGGATCGTAGCCCGCGAGCGTCTCCATGATCAGCGCCAGATCCTGCAGATTGCGCGCGAACGGACCGATGTGATCAAGCGTTTGCGACAATTCGAAAATACCACTGCGCGATACGATGCCGTGACTCGGCTTCAATGCGAAGACACCACAAAACGATGCCGGACGGATGATCGAGCCATTGGTCTGCGAACCGATGGCCAGCGGCACCATGCCCGCTGCGACAGCAGCGGCAGAGCCCGAGGACGAACCACCCGGCGTGCGCTCGACATCGTGCGGATTGTGCGTCTTGCCGGGATTATAATAGGCGAATTCCGTGGTGACGGTCTTGCCGATGATCACCGCGCCGGCCGCGCGCAACTTCGAGACGATCGTTGCGTCATATTGCGGCTGGCGTCCGGCAAAAACCGGCGAGCCGAATTCGGTCGGATAATCGGCGGTGTCGATGATATCCTTGATCGCGACCGGGATGCCGTGCAACGGACCGAGCGCCCCGCCCTGCTTGCGGTGATCGTCCAGCACCTTTGCCTGCGCGATCGCATGATCCGGATTGAGATGCGCGAAAGCATGCACCTCAGGCTCGACCTGCGCAATCCGGTCGAGGCAGGCGCGGACATAGTCTTCCGCCGAGAGAGTCCCTTTTGCGATTTCCTGCGCGGCTGCGACTGCCGACAGGGCAACGACATCATGCTTGGCCACGGTTCGCGCGTCCTATCTCAGATCAAGTTCGAACGCACTTTTATCATGCCTGACGTGCGATCGGCAAAGTGCCGATCGCACAAGCCGCAGCTAGCCGCCGCCATAGAGATAGTTCGGCAGCCACAGCGTCATGCCCGGCCACAGATACATGATGATCATGCAGATGATGACGATCAGCATGTAGGGCATCATGCCGCCGAAGATCTGGTTCAGCGTCACGTGCTTGGGGGCAACGCCTTTCAGATAGAAGGCGGACATCGCCACTGGCGGCGACAGGAAGGCGGCCTGCAGATTGACGAATACCAGCACGCCCCAAAGGATCGGATCGATGTTGAAATGCGCCAGCATCGGCAGAAAGATCGGCACGAAGATGATGATGATCTCGGTCCATTCCAGCGGCCAGCCGAGAACGAAGATGATCGCCATCGACAGGATCATGAACTGGGTCGGCGTCATGTTCAGCGACAGGACCCAGCTCTCCAAAAGCGCCTGACCGCCAAGAATGGCGAAGACACCCGAGAACAGTGCCGAGCCGACGAACAGCCAGCACACCATCGCCGTGGTCTTGGCCGTGAGG
>JAEXXW010000038.1 GCA_023405565.1 Pseudomonadota bacterium | reverse complement strand
GTCATCAGCAGCACGATCAGGCTGATCGGTGCCGGACGCGAACCGGGATCGGCTGCCTCCGCGGCAGCTTTTGGTGTCGATGCATCCACGAAAGGAAACCTGGTCAGTTGTCGCCCAGTGGCCGGGTCGCAGCCTGCAACCAAACCTGTGTATCCTTATCAACGCGGGGCGCGATCGTCTCTGCAACCCGCGCATGGTAGCTATCGAGCCATTCGATCTCGTCGCGCGTCATCAGACTGACATCAATCAGCCGGCGGTCGATCGGCGCAAGTGTGATCGTCTCGAAGGCATTCATCGTCTTTTCCGCGCCGGCAATGGCTGGAGCCGCGATAACCAGAATGAGATTCTCGATGCGGATGCCGAAGCCATCGGCTTTGTAATAACCCGGCTCGTTGGACAGGATCATGCCGCGCTTCAGCGGCACGGCTCCGAGCTTCGAGATGCGGGCCGGTCCTTCATGCACCGACAGATAGCTGCCGACGCCGTGGCCGGTGCCGTGTTCGAAATCGACGCCGGCCTGCCACAGGAATTGTCGCGCCAGCGTGTCAAGTTGTGCGCCACTGGTGCCATCGGGGAAAATGGCGCGTGCCACGGCGATATGACCCTTCAAGACCTGCGTGAACCGCGTGCGCATTTCTAGGGTCGGTGTGCCGACCGCGATGGTACGGGTGATGTCGGTGGTGCCGTCCTCGTATTGTGCGCCGGAATCGATCAGGAACAGTTCGCCGGGTTTGATGGGACGATTGGTCTTGCGCGTCACGCGATAATGCACGATCGCGCCGTTTGGCCCGGCGCCGGAAATGCTTGGGAAGGATACGTCCTTGAGCACGCTTGTCTCGCGGCGGAATGTTTCGAGCGCTTCGACCGCTTCGATTTCGGTGAGCTTGCCGTGTGACGCCTCGCGATCGAACCAGGCGAGAAAGCGCGCCATCGCCGCGCCATCGCGCGCTTGCGCCTCATGTGCGCCGGCAATCTCGGTCTCGTTCTTCACCGCCTTCATCGCCGTGATCGGATCGGCAATGCGGATGACCTTGCCACCCGCCTGCTCGGCCTGTTTCACCAGGGCGTCGGCGGCTGTCGCCTGATCGAGCAGCAGCGTTGCCTTGGCTTTGCCGAGCTTTTCGATATCCGCCACCAGCGCATCGGGCTCTTTCACATCGGCGGATTGTTCTAGCGCATCGCGCACGGCATTCGAAAGCTTGCGTCCGTCGATATAGATCGATGGCCGGCCCTCTTTCGGCACGATACCGAAAGAGAGTGGCAGCGGCGTATGCGCGACATCCGAGCCACGGATATTGAACAGCCACGCAATGTTGTGCGGGTCTGTGATCAACGATGCGTCCGCGCGCTGCTTGCCGATTTCTGCAACAACCCTTTCCATCTTGTCTTTGGTGGCCATGCCGGCGTGACGCAGATCGTGCAGGACCACGGCACCGAGCGGCGGGGCAGGGCGGTCGGCCCAGATCTCGTCGACAGGATTATGATCCATGGCCACCAAAGTGGCGCCGGCCTTGGCGCAGGCGTTGGAGAGCTTCTCCGCGCCTTCGGCCGTGTGCAGCCAGGGATCGTAGCCAAGCCGCGTGCCGGCCGGGAGATTGGTTTCGATCCAGGCGGAGGGCGCGGTCTCGACGATGTTGACGATGGTGAAGATTGCCGGGTCGGTTTGCTCGCGCGCCTGCAGAGTGTAGCGGCCATCGGTGAACAGCGCCGCCCTGTCGGGAAGGACGATCAGGAAGCCGGCCGAGCCGGTGAAGCCGGTGAGATAAGCCAGCCGTTCTTCGCTTTCCGGCACGTATTCATTCTGGTGCCGGTCGGCGCGCGGCAGCACGAAGCCGTCGAGCCGTTGTTTCGCGAGCTGCGCCCGCAGCGCCGCGACCCGGGGCGCGGCGGCGGCCGGGTCGGCGATATCATCGAAGGTCTGAAACTTGGCGGAGAACATGGAGCGCGCTTCTGTCGGTGTTTGATCCATGCCTATCAGATGGCCCGCCGAAGGCGAGACGAAAGATTATTTCGCTGCCACGCGCCGTTGCGACATTGTGCGTCGCAATAATATTTGCTGTCGAAATGATCGTTTCAAGGCTGATAGGCGCGCCTTCCTTTCCAGAAAATGAAGCGTTTATGCGTACTTATGGGGCGGGCTATGCATTCTTTTCGCATCTGCGAAAGACGATTCATAATTATGCTGCATTGCAGAAAGTCTGGAGGACGACCCTGGGTGTCCATTGGCTTTGAACAAGGAGAGACACCATGACTGCCGTGACCATTGGTTCTACCGCTGCCCTTTCGGCCAAGGATGCAGCGCCAAAGCAGAGCTTTTTTGCCCGCGCCTGGGCTGCGTTCATCGCGGGGCGCATGCGGCAGGCCGAGCGTGAGATCGCGATGCACCGGCATCTGCTGCCCGCAGAATTACAGCATGCCGGCGAGCGTCTCGCCCGCAGCGAGAAAGACCTGCCTTTCGCCGCCTGATGGGGGAATCGGCTGGGGGTTTTGAAAAACGCTCCGGCGAATGCCGGAGCGTTTTTATTTTTGGCTAGCGCCGCATCGTCAGCGTCACCCAGCCGTCAAGCATCAGACGCTTTTCCAGAATGAGCCCTTGCCGCCGATAAGCTGCGATCACGCCATTGGCATGCGCAGGCAGAAGCCCCGACAGGATCAAGTGGCCGCCCCGAGCCAGCAGGGGCGCAACCGTTGCCGACATCCGCCGCAGCGGCGCTTCCAGGATATTCGCAAAGATAAGGTCGTAGCGGCCGCCGGTGCGGAAGCGATGCGCATGGGCCCCCGCCGCCGTGAACACAGTGACCAATTCAGGCACATGATTCAGCCGGGCATTCTCGCGCGCAACCGTCACGGCCATCGGGTCGATATCGCTCGCCAGCACCGGGATATGCAGCATACGGGCGGCAGCAATGGCCAGAACGCCGGTGCCTGTTCCGATATCGAGAATGCGCCATGCGTGTGGATGACGCGCACGCTTGCGGACGGCATCGAAAGCCAGGAGACAGCCTCGTGTCGTGCCGTGATGTCCGGTGCCGAAGGCGAGTGCCGCCTCGATCTCGATGCCGATCTCGTTCAGCCGCACGCGGTCGCGGTCATGCGATCCATGAATCACGCAACGTCCGGCGCGGACAGGCGCGAGACCTTCCAGGCTGGCAGCGACCCAATCGCGTTTCGCGATGGTGTCGATACTCACCTTGGCCGGGGCATCGGCACCAAGTTCGCGCGCGATGATGTCGGTGATGAGATGCCGCGTTTCGTCGTCGTGGAAGATGGCTTCGGTGGCCCAGCCATCCGGCGTTTCGAAAATCGAAATAGCGCACAGATCCGGATCGAGCATCTCACCGAGCAGATCGGCGATGCGGTGCGCCGTGTTCTTGTCGGTCACGATCCGGGCAAGGCTGGTTTCGTCGTTGCTGGTTTGGCTGAGGGTCATTGGTGTTTCAAATCAATTGCTGTGCCCGCATTTCACAGGCTGGAACCCACAGCAATGCATGACTGGAAATACGCCCTGCCGCAGGCCTTGTATTCCACAGCATGCCAACGGCTTGTCCACAACCGCTTCCACACGGAAGGCGCCGATTTTTCAGGACCTTCTTTGATTTATGTCCCTTTTCATCAACAGTTTGCCGCCGGCGTGCGACGCCACTGGCCCTTTTGGCCGGACTGCATACATGACCGTTCCGAAGCGGTCGTGTGAAAAGGTCGAGGAGGTGGCCGAAGGCAGGCGATGTCGAAGCCCATTATTGTCTCCATTCCGCATCGTCTTGGTAAGGAAGAGGCCTTGCGGCGTCTCAAGCCCGGCCTGACCGGTGCTGCGGCAAGCTTTCCGGTACTCAAGGTTGACGAGGAAATCTGGTCGGGCGACCGGCTGACCTTTCGCGTGCGGGCACTCGGGCAGGCCGCAGCGGGCACTGTTGATGTCGCCGACGATCACGTGAAGCTGGAAGTAACGTTGCCATGGTTGTTGCAGAAGTTTGCCGAGATCGCGCAGACGGCCATCCGTGCCCGTGGCAAGCTGCTGCTGGAAAAGAAATAGCCGGATGGCGAGCTTTTTTTTGCAAACAGGCGGAGCGAAGCGGGCGATTTTGTATGGTCAGCCCTGCGGTATCTGCAATTTTTCCGGAACCGGATCAACTCGCAACATTGTGCGGGATTTCAGCCCAAGCTGGCCATTGAAGCGCCGCACCGCGCTGGCATGATCAAGACCAATGACGATACAGACCGAACTTGATTTCCACGCGTTGCTCTATCGCTTCGAACAGCGGTTGCCGCTGCGGATTGCGCGGGCTTCATTCTTTCTCAGGCAGCCGCAAGCGCGATTGTGGCGTATCCCTTCAGCCGGCTTTCTGATCCTCGGCGGCGTGTTCAGCTTTCTGCCCGTGCTTGGTCTGTGGATGTTGCCGCTTGGATTGTTGCTGCTCGCGATCGACGTGCCGCCGCTTCGGCCGCCGATGGCGAGGATGCTGAACTGGATCGAGCGGAAATGGCCGGGGCCGAAGCCGCCGGCCGAAAATCCATAGCGCTTATTTCCAGCGTGAGATTTCGTCTTCTGTCGGCAGGCGTCCATCCGGGGTGAGTTGATCGACCACATTCGGCAAGGTCTGGCTCAGGCCCTGCAGAAGCTCGTTCTTGTCCATGCCGAACTGGTCAGCGAGCTGATTGATGATGTCGGAGCCGAAGGTCTTTTCGATATCGTTTGGCGATACCGGCACATTCTCGCTGCCGGAGACCCACGAGCGTACGGCCTGGCCCTGACCGGCCTGATCGAACTGCTGCAGAAGATCGCTGAGGACGCCACCAGCGGCGCCTCCCGCGAGCAAACCACCCAATCCACCGGCTCCACCAAGAAGGCCGCCGAGCGGATCGCCTTGCGGGCCAGCGACACGCGAGGTCGGCATGCCGCGACCGCCGCCGAGGATGTCCCCCAGAATATCGCCCAATCCACCACCGGCCGGACCACCGCGTCCGCCGGCTCCGCCCGGCATGCCGCGACCGCCGCCAAGGATGTCACCGAGGATGTCGCCCAAGCCGCCGCCGGCCGGACCGCCTCCCGGCCCGCGCCCGGGTCCACCTTGGCCGCCGCGAAGAATATCGCCCAGAATGTCGCCGAGCCCGCCGCCCATGCCACCGCCATCGTCGGCCGGGCTGCTTCTGCCGCCGCGCTGGAAGTCGGGTGCGCGTTTGGTCGATTCAACCAACGGACCGAAATCGCTGTCGCCATCGCGACCTGTGCTGGGTGTCGGAAGCTGCGATGGCGTATTCGTTGGAATGCGCGCCGGTGAGTCGGGGACAGGCGCCCGATCGCGCGGCGAAGGCAAAGGTGAGGGAATCGGCTGCGCGCCGCCGCCTTGCTGCATGCTTTGATACCAGCGCCACAGCAGCAGCGCGATCAGCGCCATGTTGACCTTGGATGCGTTGCCCTGTGCATCGCGGCCCAGGATGATATCCAGCACGCCCATAAATTCGTCTCCTGAAAGGATTAGCGTCGCAAATCAGCGTGTGGCAAGGGAACCGTCAAATCAAGACGGATTGGTGACAGACACGCATCCGTTACGCGATCGTCAATCGCCGTAACCGTATCCGTAGCGCGGCTGATTGTAATATTGCTGCTGCGAATAATACGGCCGCTGCTGCTCGTAATACGGGTTTTGTTGTGCGCGGTAGCCCGCGCCATTGTAGGGCCGCCACGCATAGCCATCGTAGTAATATTGCTGCTGTTGCGCCTGATATGGCCGCTGTTGATAACCAAATTGCTGGTCGTAACCGCGTGGCGCTGCATTGCGCTCGCGGCGCTGCTGTTGTGCGTTCAGCCACTGCTCGTCTTCTTCGCGCGGCGCGTATTGCGGCGGCAGGCCAGTGCCACCGCGAGAGGCCTGGCGCTCGGGCTGTGTCAGTTGCCGGTCGGCGCGCGCAATAGCGACGCGCTCATCGCCTTCGATCTCGACTTTCGTCTTCAGAACGCCTTCAGCCTGGACCAGTTCGAACAATGTCTTTGCGTTCTCCGGCGCCAAGCGCACGCATCCGCCGGAGGCCGGACGGCCCAGCTTTTTGGTCTCGTAGGATCCGTGAATGGCGTGGCCGCGATCGGTGAAGAAAATCGAATGCGGCATCGGCGCATCGTCGAATTCCTTCGAATAATGGTCCTTCTCCATGCGGAAGGCGCGGAAGTTACCCGATGGCGTGAACCGGCCGGTGCGACCAGTGGAGACCGGCCATGTGTGCAAGGTCTGCCCATCCCGCATGACGGTGAGCGTCTGTGTCGTCTTATCGACGGTAATCTTGATGTCTGCCAGGGCCGGCACCGTGAAAAGCGCCATTGTGAGGGCAGCAAGACCTGGAACGCCGATACGCATGTTTCCCACCTTCAATACACCTTCGAAATATAACGGGATTCCCGAGAAAAATAAGGCGCTATCAGAAAACGGTCTTAAGGAGTCGCGCTGAACAAATAGTGCATTTGCAAGGAATTTTGAAATGACGAGTCGCTCTCGATCATTCACAGGCCCTCACAAAACCGTCATCCCGCAATTCAAAAGAGGCGTTTTCGTTCCAGTATTTCAAGCAGAAATGCGCGCGCGGATTGTTTGAATTTTCCGGAACGCGTTGTGTGTCCCACGCATTGACCAACCGGCTGCAGCCTCGGGATGCACAACACGAGGCGGCCGGTTTGAACCACGCACAAGGAGAATTCTGATGATCCGCAAGATCGTACTTCTCGCTCTCCGGTGCAACGGCGCCTGCGCCGTCACCGCGAGGAGTGACGCTAGCTCAATGGCGTGACGGACCGCTTGCTGGACAGTCATTTTGAGATGTGGCCCTGCGGCGTCGCAACAAGGTCAGGATCGATCCGCAGGGTCGAAGCACAAGGATCACAATATCGTTGGTGTTAACGAATGCTACCTTTCGTTAAACGCACCCGCCTAGCTTCCGTATTGTCGGCCTTGATTCCCCGCCGACACTCTTCCTCATCCCAAGGAGAATAAATGATCATATCCCGGATCATGCCGGCCATGTTCGTGTCGGCGCTGTTGGTTGCGCCGGTATCGGCCGCCCCCATTTCGCCGAGCAGCCTGTCTGTCGATTCGTCGGTTGTTCAGGTGAAGAATGACGGTCACGGCAAGGGCCATGGCGGCGGTAAACATCATGGTGGTGGTGGTGGTAAGCACCAGGGTGGTGGCAAACATCACGGCGGTGGTAAGCATCATGGCGGCCATGGTGGTAAATGGCAGGGCCATGGCGGTCATGGTGGCAAGTGGCATGGCCACGGCGGCCATCATCATCACGGCCGCTGGGTTGCCGGTCAGCGTTATTATGCGGCTCCTCCCGGCTGGCGCAGCTACGGCGCGCGTCCGTGGGATTGGCAGACACGCGGCTGCATCCTGGTCGGCCCGGTGTGGTTCTGCCCGTGATCGTTGAAGCAGCAATGCTGAAAAAGCCCCGGTGCTCCCGGGGCTTTTTTAATGGCTCTTCATTTTATGGCGTGTTCGCCGGCTTATACCGGCACCCGCACCGTTGCGCGCAGACCGCCGAGCGGTGAATCACCAAGCATGATATCGCCGCCATGCGAGCGGGCGATGTCGCGAGCAATGGCAAGGCCGAGGCCGGTGCCGCCCTGATCCTGATTGCGCGCGTTGTCGAGCCGCAGGAACGGCTTGAACACTTCCTCGCGCATCGCCGGCGGAATGCCGGGGCCGTCGTCATCGATGGTGATCGTCAACCAGCGGTGGTCGCGGTTACCGCTGATGGCGATCGAATGAGCGTAGCGTGCCGCGTTGGTGACAAGATTGGCGAGACAGCGTTTGAAGGCCGCCGACTTCACAGTGACGATCGGCTGACCGGAAAACTCGACGCTCGCCTTGTGTCCTGTCCGTTCGGCATCGTCCTTCAATTCCTCAAGGAAGGCGGCCATGTCGGTCGGCACCGATTGCTCGCCCATATCGCCGCGCGCAAAGGCAAGATAGGCCTCCAGCATGCGCTGCATCTCATCGACGTCTTTTTTCATGGCGTCGAGTTCGGGCGCGTCGCCAAGCAGGGCCAGTTCCAGTTTGAAGCGCGTCAGAATGGTACGCAGATCGTGCGACACGCCGGCAAGCATCGCCGTGCGTTGTTCGATCGCGCG
>JAEXXW010000700.1 GCA_023405565.1 Pseudomonadota bacterium | reverse complement strand
CTGTTCATCCTCTACACATCGGGCTCAACCGGAAAGCCGAAGGGCGTGCTGCACACGACCGGCGGCTATGCCGTCTTCACCGCGATCACGCACCAATATGTGTTCGATTATCACGACGGCGATATCTACTGGTGCCCCGCAGACGTTGGCTGGGTGACGGGTCACAGCTACATCCTCTATGGGCCGCTGCAGAATGGCGCAGTCACGCTGATGTTTGAGGGCGTGCCGACCTACCCGACCAATTCCCGCTTCTGGGAGGTGATCGACAAGCATCAGGTCAACACCTTCTACACTGCCCCGACGGCGATCCGCGCGCTGATGCAGGCCGGCGACGAGCCGGTGAAGAAGACCTCGCGCAAATCGCTGCGGCTGCTGGGTTCGGTCGGCGAGCCGATCAACCCGGAAGCGTGGGAATGGTATCACCGCGTTGTCGGCGACGAGCGCTGCCCGATCGTCGATACCTGGTGGCAGACCGAGACCGGCGGCATTCTCATCACGCCGCTGCCGGGTGCGACCAAATTGAAACCCGGCTCGGCCACCCGCCCGTTCTTCGGCGTGAAGCCGGAACTGGTCGATGCCGAAGGCAAGGTGCTGGAAGGCGCGGCAACGGGCAATCTCTGCATCGCCGATTCCTGGCCGGGCCAGATGCGCACGGTTTATGGCGATCACCAGCGTTTCGTGGACACCTATTTCAAGACCTATCCGGGCAAGTATTTCACCGGTGACGGCTGCCGGCGCGACGAGGACGGCTATTACTGGATCACCGGCCGCGTCGATGATGTGATCAATGTTTCCGGCCACCGTCTCGGCACGGCCGAAGTGGAATCGGCGCTGGTTGCGCATCCGAAAGTGTCGGAAGCCGCCGTGGTCGGCTATCCGCACCACATCAAGGGCCAGGGCATCTATGCCTATGTCACCCTGATGGCCGGCGAGACACCGACCGACGATCTGAAGAAGGAACTGGTGACGTGGGTCCGCAAGGAGATCGGCGCGATTGCCTCGCCCGATCTTCTGCAATTCGCGCCAGGCCTGCCGAAGACGCGCTCCGGCAAGATCATGCGCCGTATCCTGCGCAAGATCGCCGAGGACGATTTCTCCAATCTCGGCGACACGACAACACTGGCCGATCCGACGGTGGTGAACGACCTCGTCAACAACCGGCAGAACAAGGCGGGCGCCTGAAAAGCGTAAAATGCAATCCATCAAGGTAACGCGGCCGTGAAGCCGCGTTGCTCATTTTCAACACTGTTTACATAGTTTTAGCGAGCTTTTCGGGATCGGCTTTTGAGCGCGCCGTGATTCAGCTACGTTCTCGTCCAAATCGGGGCGAGATCGCCCCACAATGGACATTGGGGTTGAAATCATGCGCGCCGCGCGTCTTCTCGCCTTCTCAATCATGGCCACCGTTGCCGCCACCGTCTTTTCGGCATCGAGCCCGGCGCTCGCCCGCGAGACCGTGAATTTCAGCGGCGATTACATGCCCGGCACCGTGGTGGTGAAGCACAGCCAGCGCCGTCTCTACTACGTGGTGGGCGGCGGCAAGGCGATCGCCTATCCGGTCGGCGTCGGCAAGGCCGGCAAGTCCTGGTTCGGCACCCGCTATATCGACAGCAAGCGCATCCGTCCGGCCTGGTCGCCCCCGGCCGAAGTGAAGCGCGACAATCCGCGGCTGCCGAATGTCATTCCGGGCGGAACGCCGGCCAATCCGATGGGCGTCGCGGCGCTGACGCTTTCGGGCGGCGAATATGCGATCCATGGCACCAACGTGCCGAACTCGATCGGCGGCTATGTGTCCTATGGCTGCATCCGCATGCACAATGCCGACATCCTCGATCTGTTCGATCGCGTGAGCTACGGCACCCGCGTGGTGGTGACGCAGTAACGTCGCCGTACGCTACAAGAAATTGCAAAGCCGGGCATTGCCCGGCTTTTTTTGTTTTGGTCTGATTGATTTTTTCCAAGCTCCGCCGCCCCTGTTCTTTGCGGCGCGGGTGGCGCCGTAGGCTCGAAAAGGGTGAGGGGAATGATGCGCCGGAAGACGCAGGGCATTCCTGATACGCCGCACGCTGTTGCCAACGCGCAGCCGCCTTTCGGCGCACCACACCCGCACAAGCTTTAAGCCGTGCGGGCGCTTATTTGGCAGCGATTTCGCGCTTCGGAGCCGTTCTTCCGGGCCTGGACAGATGAGCCGCGCCCATCCCGATCCGGCAGGCTTTGGCCCGCCTTCATCCAGTCCGCGTCCAGCAGGACTACCCGCAGCCCACCTTAGTGTGAGCGGACGGCCACCCCGGAGCCTCCCGGTGCGTCGCTTGCGAGACGACACAGCAGGCGCCGTATCCGATCCCGCCCGGCGAACGCCTCGCGAAGCGCCCCTTCCCGGATCGAATCTTTAGGATTATAATCTTATTAAAGAAATTGTCAAGAGCGGGCAGCGAAGCAGCACGGACTATGCTTCAATATTCATCACGACCCAGGCCAATGCCTGTGAAGAAGCCCCGGAGTGACACTGCCAATGGCCGAAGAGAAGACCGTCCGCCGCTTTCTGCATTTCAAATTCTCATTGCCCTCCGCCGACACCGCGCAGCTCTTTGCCTTGATGAAGAACTCCAGGCCCTACATGACCATCTTCGGCGAGATGCACGTGCGCTTCCTGCAGAATGCGGACGATCCGACCAAGATCATTCAGATCGTGGAATATGACGCGCCGGAATCGCTGGAGAGCAACCGGCAGACCCTCGCCTCCGACCCGCGTATGCAGGCCTATCTGCAAGTATGGCGCGCCATAGTGCCGAATGTACAAATGGATGTGTATCGGGAGATCGATGGGTAGACCGCTTTGATCGGCGCCTTCTTTAAGCAACAGGCCAGAGCATGAAGGTCCGAGACGTAATCGACCTCATTTGCGCCGATGGCTGGTTTCTAGTCGCAACACAAGGCAGCCACCGGCAATTCAAACATCTTCATAAACCCGGCCGAGTCACAATTGCTGGCAAGCCATCCGATGATCTTGCACCGGGCACTTTGAACTCTATCTTGAAGCAAGCTGGACTGAAGGAACAACGCTGATGCGTTACGCTGTTGTCATCGAGAAAGCAGGCGACAACTATTCGGCCTACGTCCCCGATCTGCCGGGTTGCGTGGCGACTGGCGAAGATGTCGCTATGGTTGAGCGCGAAATCCGTGACGCTATTCGGTTTCATATTGCAGGTCTGAAGGAAGACGGCTTGCCAGTTCCTACTGCAACCAGCATTGCGGAATATATCGA
>JAEXXW010000675.1 GCA_023405565.1 Pseudomonadota bacterium | reverse complement strand
GGGACACACACCGGGACATACGGCCTTCATGATCGCTTCGAACAATCAGTCGCTGTTGTATCTGGCCGACGTCGCATTCCATCCGGCCGTGTTCGTCCGGCATCCGCAATGGCAGCCGGTGGTCGATATGGATGGCAATCTGGCCGTTGCGACGCGCAAGGCGATGCTGGATCGCGCGGCGACGGACAAGACGCGGGTGCATGGCTATCACTGGCCCTTCCCCGGTTCCGGCTACATCGTCAGGACCGCGAACAGCTACGATCTCGTGCCGGCCATGTGGCAGCCGGCGCTATAGGGGCGGCAGGACGTCGTCCGCACTGACGTCATACGGCTGACGAAAACCTGCGCGATGGCATGGTCATCGGCATTACGGCTTTGTGTGCGACATTGCGCGTCTTGAGTTTGCAAAAATAACCTGTCCTTCCAAAGGGAACCTGCTGGAATACTTCTCCGCCCCCGGGTTTAGTTCTCAGTCTTCATCCGCAAAAGGCGCTGCTTTTGCCGGATTGCCCAATTTCCAATCACTATCAGAGGTAAAAAATGGATCTGTCCCGTCGCCAATTGCTGGCCGGCACCGCACTCGCCGGCACTGCACTTGCCACCGCCTCCACTGCCTTGCCCAAGGCAGCTCTCGCTGCAGCGCCACAAAGCGGTCAACAGGGCCCGGGCTTTTATCGCTACAAGGTCGGTAACTACGAGGTAACCGCCGTCAATGACGGCACCTGGTTCCTGAAGCTCAATCCCGGCTTCGTCCGCAATGCCGAGTTCGGCGACGTGCAGAAGGCGCTGTCCGACGCATTTCTCCCAACCGACGCCATTCCGATTCCGTTCACAACGCTGATCGTCAATACCGGCACGAAGCTGATCGCGCTTGACACCGGCACCGGCGGCCAGCTTGGCGCCATGGCGCCGCAATCGGGCACCTATGCTGCCAATCTCGCCGCCGCCGGCATCGATCCGAAGGCGGTGGACGCGATCTACATCTCGCATTTCCATCCCGACCATATCAACGGCATCAAGACCAAGGACAATGCCCTGTTCTTCCCCAATGCCGCGATCAATGTGCCGGCGACGGAATGGGCATTCTGGATGGATGACAGCAACATGAGCAAGGCGCCGGAAGCCGCGCAAGGCACGTTCAAGAATGCGCGGCGCATCTTCGGCGATATCGCCGACAAGGTGCAGCGTTTCGAGCCCGGCAAGGAAGTCGAAAGCGGCATCAGCAGCATTGCCGCGCCGGGGCATACGCCGGGCCATACGGTCTATTCGATCGCCAATGGCAACCAGTCGATGCTCTATCTCGCTGACGTGACCAACAATCCGTATCTGTTCGTGCGCAATCCGGAATGGCAGGCGGCGTTCGACATGGACGGCAATCAGGCGGTAACGACACGCAAGACGATGCTCGACCGTGCCTCATCCGACAAGATGCGCGCGCATGGCTATCACTGGCCATTCCCGTCGTCGGCTTACGTCACGAGGACGGCGAAGGGATATGACCTCGTGCCGGCGATGTGGTCGCCGCAGCCCTGATCGGCGCGACGATCGATGAAATAAAAAGGGCCGCTGCGAAGCGGCCCTTTTTGTTGTTCGCAATAGCGACGCCCTCACCACTTCATGCCGGCGCGCAGCAGGAAGGTGCGTCCGGGTTGCGGATAGAACGACACGAACGGAAAGCCGGGGGAACTCGTGTCGAGTGCATAATCGTAGCTCCTCTCGTTCAGGAGATTCTGAACGGACACCGACCAGAAGAACTGATCCAGCTCCCCGCCAAGCCGCACATCGACCAGTGTCCGCGACGGGATCATGAACAAGGCGGTCGAATTGATCTCGTTGCCGTCGAGGAAGCGATTGCTGAAGTGACGAATATCGGCATCGAGAACAAGACGCTTGTCGATGATGTTCCACGACATACCGGCCGAACCAGACCATTTCGACACCACGGGCACGACATTGCCCGCCAGCGGCCCTTCGCGGAATCGCGCATCGATCCAGGTCAGGCTGCCGCGAAACCGCAGGTCATCGCTTGCGCGCCATGACGCAATCGTTTCCCAGCCGCGGCGACGGGTCGGATCGAGATTTTCATTCTTGAACGTGATCGGGTTGAAATGCAGTTCGTTGGTGAGCTGCATCTCATAAACGCTGGACTGAATTTCCAGCGCACCGAACCGGAACCGCACGCCGCCTTCAAAGTCGTGCGATTTCTGCGTCTTCAGATCGAACTCCGTCACCGTCATCACCGGCACCGAACCAATCCGCTCATCGATATTGGGCACGCGGAAGGTCTGCGCCATGCGGCCAAACAGGGTCACGTTCGACGTCAGGCGATGTTCGAAACCAAGATGATAAGCCCGGTTGGTTTCGGCATTATCGAGCGGCAAGCCCTGCGGATTGACGAAGAATGGCTGCGGCGCGGTCGGATCATAGACGTCGCGCGCCGAAATATCGTTGCGCTGGATACGACCGCCGAATGACAGATCGGTCGATGGCCAGACGGTGAAAGTCTGTTGCCAGTAGGCGGCAAGCGTATCGAGATTGCCGCTGTAACGATGGATCGGCGCGAGGCCCTTGAAGTAGCTGCGGTCTGATTCATAGTCGGTACGATAGAAATCGATACCGCCCAGCCCCCGCACCGGCATACCCCACCAGACCTGATCGAGCTTTACGCGCGGCGTCACCGAATAGGTCGACAGCGTCGTATCGACATAGGATTCCGAGAATGGTGAAAAGAAACCAGCCTGCTGATCCTTCTTTCGCAAGCCACCATCCACGATCAATTCAAGGCCGGGCGACAACAAACGCGTGAAACCGCCGGTCAGCCGCAGGCCTTGCTTGTCGCCATAATCGTATGGCGTGTTGGTTCCGCGCGGATCGGTCAGATACTGGTTGGTGACCCCGTTATAATTGCGCGGTCCGGGCAGACGAAGATTCTGATCGTCGGCGCCGATATCGAAAAAGACGCTACCCTGCTC
>JAEXXW010000628.1 GCA_023405565.1 Pseudomonadota bacterium | reverse complement strand
TGACTCCGTGCGCGGACGCATCGGCCATGATGCGCGCGCCCACCGCGGTGGACCCGGTAAATGAGACATAGCTCACATCCGGATGCCTGACCAATTGCGCACCGGCACCGGGACCTGAGCCATGGATCACATTGACCACACCATCCGGAAGTCCTGCCTCCGTAGCCAGTTCCGCAAGCTTCCGGATCGACCACGGCGTAAGTTCGGATGCCTTGATGACGACGGTGTTTCCTGCGGCGATCGCGGGCGCAATCTTCCATACGGAAAGGAACAGAGGAAAATTCCAGGGCGTGATGATCCCCACAACGCCATAAGGCTCACGCAACACGAGCGACAGCTTGCCGGTTCCGCTGGCTGTAACCTGCCCCTCGATCTTGTCAGCATATTCGCCGTAGAATCTGATCCATTCCGCCACTGCCGGCACGTCAGCCGCTTCGGCCTCACGGTAGGGGCGAGACGACACGAAGGATTCCAGCCGAGCGATCTCGTCACGATTTTCGTCAATGAGAGTCGCCCACCGATGCATCGCCTCCGCACGCTTTCGTGGAAGAAGCTCCGCCCAAACGACTTGCCCCCTCTTTGCCGACTTTACGGCCGCATCGACCACATCGGCACTGGCCTCACGAATAGTCCCGTGCAACTGCCCGTCCGACGGACGGTAAACGTTCAATTCCGCGCCACCGCTGTCGCTCTGCGCTCCGTGAATCCAGTGTCCAACAGGCGATTTGATCGCACTCGGGTCATATGCGTATGCAATGGTATTCATCAGGAACATTATTTCCAAGCCGGTTGCCGCTTTTCCCGGTAGGCACGCATCGCCTCGGCAAAATCGTCGGAGGCCAGCCCTTGCGTCTGGTATTCCATGTACGCATTCAGCGCCCCGTCATAATCCATCGCCAGCACTTCGTTCATGGCGCGTTTGGTCGCCCGCACCCCTTGTGATGAAAGCGCAGCAATCTTTTCGATCACCGCATCGAATTCGCTTTCGCGGCTCTTGTCGGCGACAAGCCTGGACACCAGACCGATGCGTAACGCCTCCTCGCCATTGATCGACTCGCCGAGCAGCGCAAGATCCTTGGCTCTCCCCATGCCGACGAACCGGGCGAGCCGCCAAACCGACAATCCCGGGAGAAGCCCTTCCCGGCCGGCGGGCAGGCCGAATAGCGTCGATGGCGTGGAGATGCGCAGATCGCACGCGATGGCAAGCTGTACGCCCGACCCCAACGCATAGCCGTGTATCAATGCGACGGCGATTTTATCCATCGTTTCGATGATGCGCAGACACTCCTCCCAGAGGCGGAAATTGCGCTCATCGATTCCGTCGGTCGATAGCTCCTTGAGATCGATGCCACTGCTGAAAGCACGACCGGCCCCGCGAAACGCGACAACTCGAACATTGTCGTCGGCCGCAGCATGCGTGAGAGCAGATTTCAAATCCCATTTGCTTGGATAATCGAGCGCGTTCAATCGCTCCGGACGATTGAGTGTCACGGTCGCTACGCGACCGTGTACCTCATATTTGATGTTCGGAAATTCGATAATCATGACATTCCTGATTATTGCACTTTCACATCGGCACGCTCGACCACATCCTTCCACTTCGTGGTTTCGGACGCGATGAACTTGCCAAACTCCTCGCGGCTGTTCGCCACAATGGTGACGCCCTGAGACTTCAGTTTCTCCGTGACGTCCGGATCATTGAGCGCCTTGACCATCTCGGCGTTGAGACGATCGAGAACCGGCCTGGGCGTTGCGGAGGGCGCAACGAACCCGAACCACGCCGTGGCGTCGAAGCCCTGGACACCGGCCTCACCGACAGTCGGAACATCCGGCAGCGAACCTGAGCGACTGGCGCTGGTCACGGCAAAAGCCCGCAGTTGGCCGGATTGGGCCAATGGCATCGCCGTCGGTAGATTGTCGAACATGATGTGGACATGTCCCCCCAGCAGATCCTGCAAAGCGGGAGCGCTGCCGCGGTAAGGAACGTGTCGGATATCGATCTTTCCGAGAAGCTTCAACATCTCGCCATTGAGATGACCCGTTGTCCCGGTCCCCATCGAGGCGAAGGTGACGGCGTTCGGATGGGCCTTGGCATAAGCGAGGAGTTCCTTCATGTCTTTCGCTGGTACGGAGCTGTGCACCAGCAGAACATTGGGAACCGTGCCGGCGAGGGTTATCGGAGCAAAGTCCTTGTCCGGGTCGTAGCCGAGCCCCGAATAGAGCCACTTGTTGATCGCAAGCAGGCTGACGGGGGCGGTCAGAAGCGTGTATCCGTCAGGTGAAGCCTTCGCCACGAATTGTGCGCCGACATTGCCGCCGGCTCCGGAACGATTTTCGATGACGACCGGCGTTCCCATATTGGTCGACATCTTGGCGGCAACGGCGCGTGCGATAATGTCGTTAGTGCCGCCAGGTGCATAGGGCACCACCAACGTAATTGGCTTTGTGGGATAGGACTGCGCCAGCGCTGCGGAGGAAAGAGCCAGCGCAAAGATAGAAGCAAGACACGCTCGAATCATGTTCGTACTCCTCGGATATGGGGCAACGATGAGATGGCGTCGTCGAACGCCACTGTAATCGAGAGTTCCCTTGGTGTTTCTTTCCCTCAGCTTGTTCGTGTGTATTCCGGCTCAGTCAGAACGTTGATGACGGCCTGCCGGCCCTGATTGCGGACCGCATTCATGGCCTGCTCCAGGGCCGCCGGAATATCGGCGGCGTTCTCGACACGCAGGCCAAGACCTCCACTCGCCTCGACAATGCGCTCGTAGTCGGGAGCGGGCTCAAGCGTCGCGAAAACGGGTTCGTTTCGCATCGCGGCCGCGCCCCGTGGATACATCGAGAGCGTTGCACGATGGACCGCCGCCCAGCGGCGATTGTTGTAGATCACCGTTATGAACGGCAGGCGGCGGCTCGCACTGACAAAATGCGTCGGTGTCGGGTTGCCGAACATGTAGGTTCCATCGCCGACCGTGGCGAAGACCGTTTGGTCCGGACGGGCCATCCGAATACCGAGAGCTGTGCCCATGGCCCATCCTAGCCCGCCAGCCGGGCTGTGAGAGAAGTATCGGCCAGGCTCGTCGATGCGTAGATGTTCGAGCGAGAACGTGTACTCGTTTACGAGAATGCATTGCTGATCCATCGCGTCGGCGATGCACCGAGACACGTACTGGTTCGTGAGCCGAGCCTCGCCGTTCGTCGCCACAGGCCGCCGGCGCGTTGCCTTATCGAGCCACGCTGAGCGCTTGATCGGGACCGGGCTCTTCCCGTTCAGCCGACGAAGGATGGAGGCTGTGTCACCCTGCAACGTCAGATCGGAACGGAAACTTCGCATTGGATAATCAAGATACAGCGGATCGCGTCCAATATGGACGATCCTTGTTTTCGCCGCGGGCGATGCTGTTTCAGGCAGCCAGGGAACATCGCAGTCAACGACGAGAATGAGATCGGCATCCGGCACCAGCGCTGTGGGATCATAGCCCGCATGCGTCGGGAGGGAACACGGCACGTTCAGGAAGCGCGGACGATACTGAACCACCGGAATGCCGCAGTCGGTCGACAGTTGTGTCAACGCCTCGAAACCGGACCGTGTTCTGCCGGTATCGGCCGTGATAATGAGCGGGCGCTCGGCCTCGCCGAGCCATTTCGCGCACAAAGCCAACTGCTCTTCGGGCGGCAGCCCGAGCAATGCGGGTGCCTGACGACCCAGACTGTCTGTATTGTTGTCAGGAGCATCTGTCGCGAGCACCTCCCGCGGCAGAACAAGATATACTGGTCCCGCCGGCTCCGACTGGCACACGGCAAGTGCACGATCGACGACCTCCGTAATCTGGGCGGGATCGCGCAGCTCATAGTCCCACTTGACCATTTCGCGGATCATCCCGCCCTGGTCGAACATTTCCTGCGCCCAATTGATGTAATTATTGCGCGCACCCAGGCGGCCCTGCTCCAGCACCGGTGTCCGACCGGCGACAAGAATCATCGGAATATGCTGCCGCGCCGCGTTGAACACGCCGAGCAAGGCATTCGCCGTCCCGAGACCGACATGGACCATCACCACCTGCGGCTGACCGGTAACAAGTGTCACGCCATACGCCATGGCCACCGCGACATTCTCATGCGGCACAACCACGGGTTCGATGTCGATCGGACCTTTCGACAGCGCTTCGATGATGGGTGGAAAGTCAGTGCCTGCATTTCCAAAAAAATAGCGCACACCTCTCCGACTCAGATGCCGGAGAAACCGGGATGCAGTGGATTGGTCTGCCTCACACAGGTCCGCTTTCACGCCACACCGCCCAAATATGCAATTGCCCTGATTTCGATAAGCGCGTCCGGACGCACCAGTCCCGACACCCTGACGCCTGTTGCTGCCGGATAGGGCCCGTCACCGAAGACCTCACGGCGGACGATGGCCGTCTTCTCGTAGCCTTCGAAGGACGTGACATAGTCGACCGTTTCGACGATCGAACCAAGGTCCGCTCCGGCAGAACGCAGTACGTCACCGATCTTTTTGTAGATCTGGCGTGTTTGCGCGACGATATCGCCCACCCCCACGACGCGACGCGTCTCATCTGTCGCGGTCATTCCGGAGATGTAGAGAAAATCACCGGCGCGGACGGCGGACGAAAAAGTCGTCTTCGGACCGAGGCCGTCCATGCGAATGGCTTTGCAACTTGGATGCATGTTCACACTAAGTCAGTGTCGATTTGAGGAGGAATGCCTGCGACACGTTGGCCTTGCGCACGTTATCTTCAGAAACGATGTCGACGTCGAAGCGAACCAGCGAAAGCCCTTTTGATTTAAGTTGCAGATCGCCGACCCGAATTCGGATCACCACCGCTTCTCCCAGATAGACGGGAGAGAGGAACTTGGCATTCACGCCGACCATGGCGATCATGCTGTCGTACAACCGTTCGGACACCTCCGTCGCGCCCAATGCCGTCATCGCCACGATGAGAAGCCCGTGCGAGATTGGTGCACGAAGCCCATGGCTTCGTGCGTAATCATCGCTGTAGTGAATCGGATGTTTGTCACCCGTCAGAGCGGAAAACATTGCGAAAGCCCGGTCATCCAGAACGACCTTGCGTTCCGCGACTATCATCCCGACCTTCAGATCCTCCGCGGCGATCTGGCGCCTATCCTGGTCCGATGCCACTGAATCGAGAACCATCACCGCAGCGTCACGCTCCCGA
>JAEXXW010000579.1 GCA_023405565.1 Pseudomonadota bacterium | reverse complement strand
GGTATGGGCAAGACGACGACCGTGCGATCGATCATGGGGCTGACGCCGGCGCGCGCCGGCGTGATCCGCTTCGGCGGCAAGGAAATCCGGGGGCTCGCGTCCTATCGCGTGGCCAAGCTCGGTGTCGGGCTCGTGCCAGAGGGGCGCCAGATTTTCCCCAATCTCACCGTGCGCGAGAACCTGATTGCGACAGCCGCGAATAAATTGGGCGCGAGCAACCCCTGGACCTATGACAAGGTCATCGAATTGTTTCCGCGCCTTGCTGAACGTGCGAGCAACATGGGCAACCTGTTGTCGGGCGGTGAGCAGCAGATGCTGGCGATCGGCCGCGCGCTGATGACCAATCCGAAACTGCTCATTCTCGACGAAGCGACCGAGGGTCTCGCGCCGCTGATCCGCCAGGAAATCTGGCAATGCCTCACGCGGCTGAAGAAAGCAGGGCAATCGATCCTTGTGATCGACAAGAATGTCGCCGCTTTGGTCGAGATTGCCGACCGTCATTACATGATCGAGCGCGGCCGCACCGTATGGAGCGGCACGTCAAAGGAGCTCGGCGCCGCGCCGGACATCCAGCATCGCTATTTGGGTGTGTGAGAAATGCTGCTGTAAGCGGCTCCATTTTCCGTTCGTCCCCGCGAAAGCGGGGACCCATGCTTTCTGGACTCCCGCTTTCGCGGGAATGAACGGGAAGTGGTCTCTAATCCTCGCTGGAGCCGCAATCACTGCGCGCTCAGCTTTACCCGTTTCGATAACGCTTCGGCATTTTCCTTCCGCTCGCTGTAGCGGTCGGTGAGATAAGGCGCAATGTCGCGCGTCAGCAGCGTGAACTTCGTCAACTCTTCCATCACGTCCACGATGCGATCGTAATAGGAGGATGGTTTCATTCGCCCGGCCTCGTCGAACTGCTCATAAGCCTTTGCGACCGAAGATTGATTGGGGATCGTAAACATCCGCATCCAGCGGCCGAGCACGCGGAGCTGATTAACGGCATTGAAGGATTGGGCGCCGCCGCTGACTTGCATCACCGCCAGCGTCTTGCCTTGCGTTGGCCGAACGGCGCCGATTGACAGCGGAATCCAGTCGATCTGCGCTTTCATGATACTCGTCATGGCGCCGTGGCGTTCCGGGCTGCACCACACCTGGCCCTCGGACCATTGTGACAGGTCCCGCAATTCCTGCACCTTCGGATGATTTGCCGCGGCGTCGTCCGGCAGCGGTAATCCTGATGGATCGTAAATCCGTGTCTCCGCGCCGAAACTGTTGAGAAGGCGTGCCGCTTCCATTGTTGCAAAGCGGCTATAGGAACGTTCGCGCAGCGAGCCATAAAGCAGAAGGATGCGTGGCTTGTGTCGCGAGAAAGCTGGCCGCAAAATCGCCGTGTCCGGAATTGCAAAGGCCTCGCCGGCGATATTGGGAAGGTCAAGGAGTTCGTCTGTCATTTCGATTTCAACCGCCAACGACCTCGCCGTCTTCCTTTACGAAGCGGCCAACGTCATTCGGCAAAATCTCCATCACTATCTCCGACGGCCGGCATAGCCTTGTGCCCTTTGGCGTTTCGACAATCGGGCGGTTCATCAGGATGGGATGCGCGATCATGAAATCGATCAGCTCGTCCTCGCTCCATTTCGGATCGGCGAGCCAAAGCTCCGCATATGGTGTGCCTTTCTCACGCAATAGAGCGCGGACCGGCATATTCATCGCGTGCAGCAGCGCGACAAGTTTCTCGCGGGTCGGTGGTGTCTTGAGATACTCGATTACAATCGGCTCCTCGTCGCTTTGACGGATCATCGCCAGCGTGTTGCGGGATGTACCGCAGGCAGGGTTGTGGTAGATGGTGATTGTCATGATTGCCTTTCAACGCTTGCGTCGCTGATGCTGGTGGTTGCTGCTCCCGATTCGTACCATTCACGGGTCGCTTTCACGAGATGTACAACCGATAACATTACAGGCACTTCGACCAGCACGCCGACGACCGTTGCAAGTGCGGCGCCCGAATTGAGACCGAACAAACTGATGGCGGCTGCTACCGCGAGTTCAAAGAAGTTGCTGGCGCCGATCAGCGCCGCTGGTGCTGCGACACACCAGGCGACGCCGAAGCGCCGGCTGAGCCAATAAGCAAGGCCGGCATTGAGGTAGACTTGGATCAGGATCGGTACGGCGAGCAGCGCAATGACAATGGGCTGCGCGAGAATTTGCTGTCCCTGAAAACCGAAGAGCAAGATCAGAGTGGCCAGCAACGCGCATAGAGAGAGCGGTTGCAGCATTGACAGAGTCCGGCCCAGGGCCGCTGGCCCCGACGATAAAAGCCAGCGACGCCAGAGCTGCGCGACGATCACTGGAACGACAATATACAGGACAACCGACAGCAGAAGGGTATCCCAGGGTACGGTGATCGAGGCTACGCCGAGCAGAAGACCCACCAATGGCGCGAACAGGAACACCATGATGATATCGTTCAGGGCAACCTGGCTAAGCGTGAAATGCGGCTCGCCATTGCACAGGTTCGACCAGACAAAAACCATCGCGGTGCAGGGCGCGGCAGCGAGGAGAATAAGGCCCGCGATATAGGACTGGATCTGGCCGGCAGGCAGCAGCGGAGCGAACAGATATCCAATGAAGATGGTGCCCAGCAGCGCCATGGAGAACGGCTTGATCGCCCAGTTGATGAACAGGGTGACGCCCACACCGCGCCAATGGTCTTTCACCTGTCCGAGAGCACCAAAGTCGATTTTCAGCAACATTGGAATTATCATCAGCCAGATTAGCGCGGCGACCACCAGATTGACCTTGGCGAATTCAGCCTTTGCAATGACTGCGAAGAAATCGGGAATGAATTGTCCAAGTGCAATGCCGGCGATTATGCACAGGGCGACCCAGACAGACAGATAACGTTCGAAAGCACTCATGTCTTTCACGCAATATTCGATCGTGGCGAGGTCGCGCCTTCGGTTTTGCCGATTTCGCGGAGCTTCGTGTTGAGCGACAGCTGGTCGATCGAACTCAGCGGCAGGTTGGTAAAGGTCAGGATACGGTTCTTGAGATAGTGCAGCGCCGTGACAAAGGCGGCCTCCTTCTCGATGTCGGTGCCTTTTACCGCCGCCGGATCCTCAATGCCCCAATGTGCGGTCATCGGTTGGCCCGGCCAGATCGGACATGTTTCTCCTGCTGCGTCGTCGCAAACGGTGAATACGAAATCCATCACCGGCGCGTCGCGGCGCGCGAATTCAAGCCAGCTCTTCGAGCGCAAATTATCGGTTGGATATTCGGCGCGTTCGAGCACCTTGATGGCGAACGGATTAATGGCGCCACGCGGCTGACTGCCTGCCGAGAACGACCGGAAACGCCCGCGGCCCTCCTTGTGCAGGATCGATTCGGCAATGATCGAGCGTGCGCTGTTTGCGGTGCATAGAAAGAGGACGTTAAACGCGTGATCGGATGGATCGTTGGACATCGCCTTTTTCCTTTGGTGTGCAGCACGGTTTGATGGATTCCATCAGCGATTCACACAGCTCCGGTTTGCCACCGCAGCAATCCTGCAGCAGGAACAAGGTGAGTGTTTCGAGCGTGGCAAGATTGGCGCGATAGACGATTGAGCGCCCATGCCGCGTTGAAGAGACAAGACGGGCTCGTGTCAGGATCGACAGATGCGACGACATTGTGTTGTGGGGGACTGCGAGTCTGTCCGCGATGTCGCCGGCAGGAACCCCCTTTGGCTCATGCTCGACAAGCAGCCGGAACACGTCAAGCCGCGTCGGCTGTGCAAGAGCGGCAAGTGCAAGAATGGCGTCTGATGAGTCCATATTTCTAGAATTGTAGAAATATAATGAAATGTCAAGAGAGGGGTTTCTTGTGGCGCCGCGGGCTGCAGCGCTACGCGCGCTCCAGGTGTCGACGCCCTTTGCGACACGCCGGTCATGCATTATTGTGCATACAGGTGAGGATTGAGGTGGATTTTGCCCGGAACTCAGGAAAAGCGGCAGGAAAAAGCTGCACCGAGCGCGAGCAACGACAGTTCTTCGAGCATTGAATTCGCAGCCGAGGTCGGACGGCTTGTGCGGCGCAGCCGTGCGCGCCGCGCCATCACGCGCCGGCAATTGGCTACGGAATCAGGGATATCCGAGCGGTATCTGGCGCAAATCGAAGGGGGCTATGGCAACCCGTCGATGACGGTGCTCAAGGCTGTCGCCGATGCTCTGGAAACCTCGGTCAATAGCCTCTTGCCAAGCGATGCACGGCAGGAGCGCCTGCATCGCATCATGGATCTTGTCGCGCGCATGCAGCCGTCGGACTGGGCGGCGCTCGAACAGCATATCGAGGCGCGACTTGTCGAGGGCGCGAAATCGGAGCGTGCGCATCGCATCGCGCTGGTCGGTCTGCGCGGCGCCGGCAAGTCGACGCTTGGGCGCGATCTGGCGGATCGCCTCGGCTATCCCTTCGTCGAACTCAATCGTGTGGTGGAAGCCGAATATGGCGCGAGCATTTCGATGCTGATCGAGATGTCGGGCGTGTCGACCTTCCGCCGCTATGAGCGTGCGTCGCTGGAGAAGGTAATTGCCGATCACGAGAAGGTCGTGATTGCGACAGCGGGCGGCATGGTGTCGTCGCCGGAGACCTATGCGCTGTTGCTGCGGCGGACCCACACCGTTTGGGTCAGGGCGCAGCCGCAGGAACACATGAGCCGTGTGATCGCGCAGGGCGACTTTCGCCCGATGTCGGAGAATCGCGAAGCGATGGCGGATCTTGTCGCCATTCTCGATGCCCGTTCATCGGATTATGCGCAGGCGGAAGCTGAACTCGATACATCCGGACAGACTGTCGAGCAGAGTGGCGGCAATCTGCTAAAATTGGTGCAGGAGTGGACTTAAATGGCGCAACTCGCGGATCAGGGTTTACTCGATCTCGGTACGGAAAAGCTGGAATATCGCATGATCGGGCCGCGTCCCGATGCGGCGCCGACCATCGTCATGCTGCATGAAGGGCTCGGCAGCGTCAGCATGTGGAATAATTTTCCCGACAAGGTCGCTGAAGCGACCGGCTGCGGTGTGTTCGTGTATTCCCGCTCCGGTTACGGTCAGTCGTCGCCGGCAAGATTGCCGCGCAAACTCGATTACATGCACGACGAGGCGAACAAGACCTTGCCGCGTCTGTTGGATGCGATCGGTTTCCAACGCGGATTGTTGCTCGGTCACAGCGATGGCGCATCGATTGCCGCGATCTATGCCGGCAGTCATCAGGATCACCGCATTGGTGGCATCATCCTGATGGCGCCGCATTTCATTGTCGAAGACGTCAGCGTGTCGTCGATCGCCGAAGCGCGTGATGCTTACAATAATGGCGACCTGCGTGCGCGTCTCTCCAGATATCATGCGGATGTCGATAATGCCTTCCGCGGCTGGAACGATGTCTGGCTCGAAAACGATTTCCGGCAATGGAACATCACCGAAGAGCTGGCTTACATCCGTGTGCCGATCCTGATCATCCAGGGCGAGGATGATCAGTATGGCACCGTGAAGCAGATCGAGATCGCGCAGGAGGAATGCTATTGCCCGGTCGATGTCGCGCTGCTGCCGGGCGTGAAGCACAATCCGCAACGTGAGGGGACGGAGGCCACGATGAAGGCGGTGGTCGAATTCACCCGCCGTATCCTGCGCGGCCCCGGCGAGGCTGTCTCAGCCGCCTGAGGCCTAGCCCTGACGCGGCGGCATTTCGAAAATCTCAGGGCTTGCGGCTCTATGTCCGTGCGCAGGCCGGGATCCGTAGCCTGCCGTTGGCCGTTGGAAGAAGCATGATATTTCCTGTTTTGGCCCCGAACAGGGCGAGGCCGGGCAGCTAGTCTTGAAGATTTCTATAGACTCCGCCTAAACCTGCATTATAGTGCATGTCGCCGGCGGGAAGCCGGCCAATCAACCTTCAAAAACGTGAGGCGCCAAGGATGGCTGACGTCGCTCGCAAACTCGCGAATGGGGCAACCCGCATCGGTTTCGAAACCGACCCCTCGCGTTACAAGCATTGGAAGTTGTCGGTTGATGGCGATATCGCCACGCTGGCGATGGACGTGGACGAGAAGGGTGGCCTGTACGAAGGCTATGAGCTCAAGCTCAATTCCTACGATCTCGGGGTCGATATCGAACTGGCCGATGCGCTGCAGCGGTTGCGCTTCGAATATCCCGATGTGAAGGTCGTGCTGATGCGTTCGGGCAAGCCGCGCGTCTTCTGCGCCGGTGCCAATATCCGCATGCTCGCGGGTGCAACGCACGGCGATAAGGTCAATTTCTGCAAATTCACCAACGAAACCCGCAACGGCATCGAGGATTCCAGCGAGTTCTCTGGCCAGAAAACCATTTGCGTGGTTACGGGCGCTTGCGCCGGTGGCGGCTATGAACTGGCGCTTGCCGCCGATCACATCATGATGGTGGACGATGGCTCGTCCGCCGTGTCGCTCCCCGAACTGCCGTTGCTCGCGGTGTTGCCGGGCACCGGCGGCCTCACCCGCGTTACCGACAAGCGGAAAGTTCGCCGCGATCATGCCGACGTGTTCTGCACGACCGAAGAGGGCGTGAAGGGCAAACGCGCGGTTGACTGGCGTCTGGTCGATGAAGTCGTCGCAGCGCCGAAGCTCGAGCAGATCGTGACCGAGCGCGCCAAGGAATTCGCGGGCAAGTCGGATCGTCCGACCGGTGCGAAAGGTGTCGCGTTGACGCCGCTGAACCGTAAGGTCGATGGCGAGACGGTCGAATACAAGTCGGTCACGGTGAAGCTCAATCGCAAGGAGCGCATCGCGACGATCACGCTTCGTGGCCCCGATGTGCCACCACCGGCTAATGCCGACGACATGACCAAGCTCGGTGCGGATTTCTGGCCGCTGCGTCTCGCCCGCGAACTGGACGATGCCATTCTCGATATCCGCACCAATGAAGGCGACATCGCCGTCATCGTATTCAAGTCGGAAGGCGATCCGGAGCAGGTCCTCGCTTACGACGCATTTCTAGAAGCCAACAGGTCCAACTGGCTTGCGCGCGAAATCAGCCTCTACTGGAAGCGTGTGCTGAAGCGTGTCGATCTTACATCGCGCAGCCTCGTGGCGATCATCGAGCCGGGATCGTGCTTTGCCGGTACGCTCGCAGAAATCGTCTTCGCCTGCGACCGGTCCTACATGCTGATTGGTCAGCTCAACGGCGGCAACCAGGCGCCCGCGACGATCATGCTCAGCGCGGCGAATTTCGGTGCGTATCCGATGCCGAACGGCATCAGCCGGCTGGAAAGCCGTTTCCTCGACGACAAGGCATCGCTCGACGCTGCCCAGGCGAAGATCGGTCAGGCGCTCGATGCTGGAGCCGCGGAGAAGGCCGGTCTCGTGACCTTCGCCTTCGACGATATCGACTGGGAAGACGAGATCCGCATCTTCCTTGAAGAGCGTGCGAGCTTCTCGCCAGACGGTCTCACCGGTCTCGAAGCCAATCTGCGTTTTGGCGGTCCGGAGACAATGGAATCGAAAATCTTCGCGCGTCTGACAGCGTGGCAGAACTGGATCTTCCAGCGGCCGAACGCGGTCGGCGAGGAAGGCGCATTGCGCCGCTACGGCACCGG
>JAEXXW010000536.1 GCA_023405565.1 Pseudomonadota bacterium | reverse complement strand
CCTTCAACATGCAGGCGCCCGGCGGCGACCAGCTTCAGCGCCAGCGGATAGATGCGGTGCTCGATTGCAAGAACCCGTTTCGCCAAAGCGTCTTCGGTGTCGTTCGGTAACACCGGAACCGCGCCTTGCGCGATAAGGGGGCCTGAATCCATTTCCGGTACGACAAAGTGAACGGTTGCACCGTGATGTTCCACGCCGGCTTCAATGGCGCGGCGATGCGTATCGAGGCCCTTGAAAGCCGGCAGCAGCGCCGGATGGATGTTCAGCATCCGGCCGGTCCAGCGCGAGACGAACCACGGCGTCAGCAGCCGCATGAAGCCGGCGAGGCAGACGATGTCGATGCAATGGTCCTCAAGCACGCTCTGAAGCGCCTGCTCGAAGCGCTCGCGATCCTTGCCGAATGTCTTGTGATCGACCACAGCCGTCGCAATGCCGTTCTCCGCCGCGCGTTGCAGGCCGCCGGCATCGGGGCGGTTGGACACCACCAGCACGATTTCAGCGGGATAGGCCGGATTTTTCGCAGCCTCAATGAGCGCGGACATGTTGGAGCCGCGGCCGGAGATCAGGATCGCAACCCGCTTGCGCGTCATCGCGGTGTTATTGTCCAAAATCAGAGTCCAGGTTCAGCGCCCAAGATCGAGCGCGCCACTATAGGTCACGCGCTCGTCGCCCTGTGCCGGCACGACCTCACCGAACTGCACCACGGTTTCGCCAGCTTCGGTCAGTGTCGCCATCACCGCTTTTACGTCCGAAGCGGAGACGATGGCGATCATGCCGATCCCGCAATTGAAGGTGCGGAGCATTTCCTGCTCGGCGATGTCGCCGGTCTGTGCCATCCACTTGAACACCGGCAACACGTCGACTTTGGACAGGTCGAGATGCACACCGAGCGTCTTCGGCAGCGCGCGCGGAATATTGTCCGGGAAACCGCCGCCGGTAATGTGGGCGAGCGCCTTCACCGCGCCGGTCCTGCGGATCGCGGCAAGGCAGGATTTCACATAGAGCCGGGTCGGCACGATCATCGCTTCGCCGAGACTGCGCGAGGGATCGAACGGCGCCGGCGCGTCCCATGAGAGTCCTGACCGCTCGACCACCTTGCGGGCGAGCGAGAAGCCGTTGGAGTGGATGCCGGACGAGGCGAGGCCGAGAACGACATCGCCCGCCGCGATATCGCTGCGCGGCAGGATCGTGCCGCGTTCCGCCGCACCGACCGCGAAGCCCGCAAGATCATAATCGCCGCTCTGATAAAGGCCCGGCATTTCCGCCGTCTCGCCACCGATCAGGGCGCAGCCGGACAGGCGGCAGCCTTCGGCAATGCCGGCGACGACCTTGGCGCCCACTTCGGGATCGAGCTTCGAGCAGGCGAAATAATCGAGGAAGAACAGCGGCTCTGCGCCCTGGACGACCAGGTCATTGACCGACATGGCGACGAGGTCGATGCCGATGGTCTCGTGCCGGCCGGTATCGATGGCGATCTTCACCTTGGTGCCGACGCCGTCGGTCGCTGCCACAAGGACCGGATCCTTGAAACCGGTCCGGGCAAGGTCGAACAGACCGCCAAAGCCGCCGATTTCGGCATCCGCTCCAGGCCGCGCAGTGGCGCGCACCAGCGGCTTGATAAGGTCCACCATCCGGTTGCCGGCATCGATATCGACCCCGGCCTCGCCATAGGTGAGACCGCGCTTTTCAGCCATTGATCGGTTGTCCTGTTGGTCGGTCCGCCAATGTGCGGCGAATTTCGCCGCGTCCTAGCGCGGGAATCGCATTATGCGCAATGGCTTGAACGCCGCTATACTCCATCTGGGCCGGTGACCGCCGGCTATGTTTCTGCCGGGACGTCATCTTGAGCCTACCCAATCTGATCACCATGGCACGCATCCTGAGCGTGCCGCTCATCGTATGGGCCATCACCTCCGGGCACTTGCTGCCCGCTTTTATTCTATTCCTGGCGGCCGGGGTGAGCGACGCGATCGACGGGTTCCTGGCCAAGCGCTTCGACATGCGCACGGAATTGGGCGCTTTGCTGGACCCACTGGCCGACAAGGCCTTGATCGTTTCGATCTATGTGGCGCTCAGTTTCAGCGATGCGCTGCCGCGCTGGGTTGTGATCCTCGTTGTTTCGCGCGACATCCTGATCGTTGGCGGCTTTCTGTTGGCCATGCTGATCGACCGGCCGATGCCGGTTCGGCCGCACCCGGTCTCCAAGCTCAATACGGTGGCCCAGATCCTGCTGGCCGGGCTGGTTCTGGGCTCGCTCGGGCTGAATTTCGACGCTGGCTGGGCTCTTCCGGCGCTGATCGCGTTGGTCACGATCTTGACCTTGCTTTCGATCGGCTTCTATGTCGCTGAATGGATCCGCCATTTCAGTACCAATGGGTCTGGACATTAGGGCGGGCAGGGGCGGAACACGATGAGCACCACGACGACGGGTCCGGCGATCAATCCGCCGCCGCCTTCACGCAAGCCGATCTCGCTGACCAAGCAGCTCATCTTCTGGGCCTGCGCTTTTCTGGTCCTGGTTGCGCTGCTCTGGCTGCTGAATGAGGTGCTGCTGCCCTTCATCGCCGGTATGGTGCTGGCCTATCTGCTCGATCCATCGGTCCGGCGGCTGCAGAAGCTGGGGCTCAACCGCGCATTGGCGTCGGTGACGATCGTCGTGCTGGTGATCTTGCTGCTGGCACTCGGGCTGATCCTGCTCGTTCCGGCTTTGGGTGATCAGATCCACGCCTTCATGGAGCGACTGCCGCAATATATCGAGCGCATCCGCCAGCTTGCCCAGCAGCAAAGCCAAGGATGGCTGGGGCAATATATTGGTGAGAAACTGCCGGAGGCGCAGAAATCTCTCTCGGGTGTCGCGTCGTCCGCGGCTGGCTGGGTGGCCGGGATTCTGGCCTCGATCTGGTCTGGCGGCAAGGCGCTGGTCTCGCTGTTGTCGCTTTTGATCATCACGCCGATCGTCGCCTTCTATCTGCTGCTCGACTGGGAGCGGATGATCGACAAGGTCGATTCCTGGGTCCCGTTGCAACAGAAGGAGACTGTGCGGGGTCTGGCCCGCGAAATGGACGCGGCCATTTCCGGCTTCGTGCGCGGGCAGGCGCTGGTCTGCCTGATCCTCGGCGTGATCTATTCGGTTGGCCTGATCGCCATCGGCGTGAATTTTGGTTTGCTGATTGGCATTGTCGCGGCCTTCCTGAGCTTTGCGCCCTATATCGGCACGATCACCGGCTTCATTCTGGCGGTCGGTGTGGCGCTGGCGCAATTCTGGCCGGACTGGACCATGCCCGCCTTGGCCGCCGGCATTTTCATCTTCGGCCAATTCATCGAGGGCAACATCCTGCAGCCGCTTCTGGTCGGCAAGGAAATCGGCCTTCACCCGGTCTGGCTGATGTTCTCACTGATCGCCTTCGGTGTGCTGTTCGGATTTGTCGGATTGCTGGTCGCTGTGCCGGTCGCGGCCGCGATCGGCGTCCTGGTGCGGTTCATGCTCAGGCAATATCTGGCCAGCCCCTTCTATACCGGTGGCCAGCCAGGCTGATGGCCGACGCGCCCCGTCCGCGACAACTCGCCCTCGCGCTCGATCATGCGGCCAATCTGACCCGGGACGATTTCCTGCCCGGGCCATCGAACGAGAACGCCCTTGCCTTGCTCGACCGCTGGCCCGACTGGCCGGCCCGGACGCTCGCGCTGGTCGGTCCAGAAGGCAGCGGCAAAAGCCATCTCGCGTCGATCTGGGCCGCAGAAGCCGGCGCACGTTTCATGTCCGCGCGGGCCCTGACCATCGATGCCTTGCCGGAAGCGCTCGCTACCGGCGCCCTGGTGCTGGAGGATTGCGCAGCCGATACGATCGATGAGCGCGCGCTGTTTCATCTGCTCAACCTCGTCCGCGAAGACAATGGCTGGCTGTTGCTGACGACACGATCGGCCCCGACCGGCTGGACCATTGTCTTGCCGGATCTCGCATCCCGTCTGCGCGCCATGCCGGTGGCGGCGCTGGCGATGCCGGACGATGCTCTGCTGCGCGCCGTGATGGTGAAGCTGTTTGCCGATCGGCAGCTGGCGGTCGATGAAGCCCTGATCGCCTATCTCCTGCCGCGGATCGGCCGTTCCTTTGCGGCGGCTCGTGAGGCTGTGGAGACGCTCGACCGGGAGGCCCTGCAGCAGGGGAGGCCAGTCAACCGGACACTTGCCGCGGAGTTGTATCGCAAGGCATCATCGTAGGGACAGAGCCGACGGTCAGTCACCGGCCGGTCACGAATGTCGCCTAGTATGACGGTTTGATTATGGCGGCGAGCACATGAAAGAACGCAGCGAAGCTATTGTTCTGGCTGAAGAAATTGTCGTGGACGGACCGGAATCGGCACCTGAGGCGAACCTGAACGGCAGTCCCGAAAGGTTCATCAACCGCGAATTGTCGTGGCTGCACTTCAACCGGCGGGTGCTCGACGAGTCGGCCAACGAAAACCATCCGCTGCTTGAGAAGCTCCGCTTTCTGTCGATCTCGGCCAACAACCTCGATGAATTCTTCATGGTCCGTGTGGCCGCCATCAAGGGGCAGGTGCGCGCCGGTGTGACGACGCGGAGCCCGGACGGCCTGACGCCGGCGGAGCAACTGGTCCGTATCGCCGAGGTCGTCTCGGTGCTGGCCAGCGATCAGCAGGCACGCTGGCGCGAATTGCGCAAAGAACTGACCACCAACGGCATCGTCATCGTCGATGCGCAGGATGTGACCAAGCAAGAGCGCGACTGGCTGGAAGAATACTTCCTTGCGTCGATCTTCCCGGTGCTGACGCCCATGGCGATCGATCCGGCGCATCCGTTCCCGTTCATCCCCAATCTCGGCTTCACCCTGGCGCTTCAATTGTCCCGTGTCAGTGACGGCAAGGCCATGAACGCGCTCATCCGCGTGCCGCACAAGATCGAACGCTTCGTGCATCTGCCGCGTGAGGGCAGTGCTCTGCGACTGATCACGCTGGAGCAGGTGGCCTGTCTGTTCATCGGTCAGTTGTTTCCGGGTTATGCCATGAACGGTGTCGGCGCGTTCCGCGTCATCCGCGATTCCGAAATCGAAATCGAGGAAGAGTCGGAAGATCTGGTCCGCTCGTTCGAGACCGTGTTGAAACGTCGCCGCCGCGGTTCGGTGATCCGGCTCGAACTCGAGCAAT
>JAEXXW010000520.1 GCA_023405565.1 Pseudomonadota bacterium | reverse complement strand
AACCGGCCCTCATAAATTAGTCGATCTGGTGAGTGTCTGGGCATCTGCGCCTGATGTCCGGAAATTATTGCTGCGCAATGTTGACTGGTCAGTCAACTGTGGCTAGCGTTTCTTCAGAGTAATTCCGGTCTTGGATATGCTCGCGCGCAAGCGGTGAGCAGAAGTCGAATTGCTTCGTGTTCACCGCCTGTTTGAACAGGTCCGTTCTAGGGCGGCTGGGCGCGTTATCGATATTGCGATCGTCCGAGGGTGGCTCGGACGGGGCGGACGATGCTTGCTCAACCGGTCAGGAGTGTCTCGAGAATGAGCCGCATGCACTATTACTTCAAGATTGCCGTGCTTTCGCTTGCTGCTGTTGCAGCGCCAGTCATTGCGCAGGCTTTCCCTGATCGGCCGGTCCGCCTTGTCGTGCCCTTCCTCGCCGGCGGCACGGTGGACTCCACGGCACGCATTCTCGCGCAGAAATTGTCCGATCAGACCGGACAGCAATTCATTGTCGAGAACCGTGGCGGCGCCGGCGGCAATATCGGTTCGGAATCGGTCGCAAAGTCCGAACCCGATGGGCACACATTGCTCCACACAGCGCCGGGACCGCTGGTGATCAATCAGTATCTTTACAACAGCATGCCTTATGATCCGGAGAAGGATTTCGCTCCGATCGGGCTTTTTGCGGTCACCCCTGTCGTTCTCATGGTGAACAAGGATCTGCCGATCAAGACTGTCGGCGATCTCATCGAATACGCCAAAGCTAATCCCGGCAAGGTGAGCTTTGGATCGGCGGGTGTCGGATCGATCCCACATCTGGCTGGCGAACTCTTCAAGTCCATGGCGAAGGTGAATATCGTCCATGTGCCATACAAGGGGACATCAGCCGCGATGAACGACCTTGTCGGCGGTCATATCCAGATGTTCTTCGATCTGCTGCCATCGAGCCTTCCGCAGATCAATTCAGGACGCGTCAGAGCGATCGGCAATGCGGGTCTCACGCGCCCGGCCGCATTGGCGGATCTGCCGACGATCTCGGAACAGGGACTGAAGGGTTATGATGCTGCGTCCTGGGTCGCCGTGGTCGCTCCGGTCAAGACGCCGGCTCCCATACTGGCACAATTGCGTGGGGAGATGAGCAGCGCCCTGAAAGCACCGGATATTGTCAAACGTCTCAGCGACCTTGGATCGTTGCCCGGGACTGCCGACGAGGCGGAACTGCGAAAATTCCTGAAGACCGAGACAGACAAATGGGCTGAAGTGGTCAAAGCCTCGGGCACCAAGGAAAAGTAACTCGATACAGCAAGTCGCGGTGGCAGGAGCGATGTGCCACTGCGGACTTGCTCGCACCGATGGGCTATGTGATGAACATCTGGCGGCAACGTGTCGCTGGATGTTCAACTGAGTTTTCAATGACCTCTCTTCCCGACATTCCCGAAGATCTTCGCAAACTGATGGCGGAGACTGGCCCGAAATGGGCAACCGATACGCGCGGTCATATCAAGCTGATGATCGAGCGCTTCAGCGAGGTCTTGGTTCATGCACCGACCGATGCGGACGTGGTGCCCAACATCAGTTATGGTCCGCACGAGAGGCAGCAATTCGATCTGTTTCGTCCGCGCTCCGATGTTCGCGTTCAGGACGGACGGCGCCCCGGACTGATCTTTGTCCATGGCGGGGCTTTCACCGAGGGAACGCGGCATCGAAGCAACGAGGTATATGCCAATGTGCTGCATTATTTCGCGCGGCACGGCATCGTCGGAATCAATTCCGGATATCGCCTGGCGCCAGAGGCCACCTATCCGGAGGCAACATACGATATTTCGAAGATCGTTCGATGGATGCGCGAGAATGTCGACCAGCTTGGGGTCGATCCTCAACGTATTTTTCTGATGGGGCATTCCGCCGGCGGCGCGCATGTCGGCAGCTATGCCTACAACAAGACACTTCAGCCTGCCGACGGACATGGGCTGGCCGGCCTGATCATTGTCAGCGGTCGAATGCGGGCGGACAATCGGGATGACAATCCGAACGCCCGGCGCGTCGAAGCGTATTACGGGACCGATACAAGCATCTATAATGACGTGACGCCGATAACCCATGTCGATGCAATGAGTGTGCCGACGTTCGTCGCCATGGCGGAGTTCGAAAACCCTCTGATCGACGTGTATTGCCTCGAGCTTGCGCATCGCCTGGCAGACGCCAAGGGCAAGGCGCCGCCGGTGCTTTGGCTCAAGGAGCATAATCACACGTCGATCATCGCTCACATGAACACCTCGGAAGAGGTGCTTGGAAAGGCCATCCTGCGCTTCATCGACGAGCATTGAAGCGCGGAACAGCTCCGGCAGGGATGCCACGGTCAGGTCCGTTCGTCGTGCGGACCTTCCAGGTAATAGGTGACTGGATCGCCGTGGTCCCGATGCCAAGTGAGGAGACTTGTGAGGGAGACTTGGCTCGATTGAGGCAGACTTGGCTCGATGACATTGATGGTGACTGAAAATACGTCAGCCCGGTTATAGTGGCCGGAAAAAGTCACGGATCATCTTTGGAATGTGCGCCGATGTCGCAAAGCCAGACGCGGTTTCACAGATCCATCAGTCACGGCCACCGACCGGCATGATATGCGAGCGGCAGCGACAAAGCTGCCACTCGCTTCGTGGTTCATTTGCCGCTGATGACCTCTTTCAGCAGGCTGTCATTCAATACCTT
>JAEXXW010000505.1 GCA_023405565.1 Pseudomonadota bacterium | reverse complement strand
TCAGCGCGGTATAAGGATGAGATGCGCGAAGCCGATCTTCATAAACTGACGATCGTTATTGAACGCCACCACCCCTCCGAAGACGCTCAGGATCGTGATGAAAAACCAGTAGAGTGTATCACCCCCTGCACAAAATCCGTCCAATCCAAGCTGTGCGAATCGTGAAGTTTAATCTCAGACATGGATTGCTCGCCGCGGATTTTTAAGTTCCGATATCATCCTGTGAATCGCCGTTTCGGCACACGGACAGGGAGCGCAGTTATGGAAGGCGTCGGCTGGATTGCGGCAATCATCATCGGCGGCTTTGCCGGATGGTTGGCCGAGCAATTCATGAAGAGCAACATGGGTCTCTTGATGAATATCGTGCTCGGCATCGTCGGCGCGATCCTGGCCAACTGGCTGTTCGGGCTGGTCGGCATCCGGATTGGCAGCGGCTGGATCGCCTACCTGATCGCGGGATTTATCGGTGCGTGTATCATCATCGCACTCGGCCGCATGATCCGGCGTTGAGCTAAGATCACAGTCCCATCCTGACGAAACAACAGCGCCTTTTTAGCAAAGGCGCTGCAATACTAACGTGCCTTTTAACTGTCGTCGGACTGTCATGAAGCACCGATTACATCGCTCTCGTGATTAGTGAGGGCGCATGGCTTGGTGGCCGTGCCTCAGGGGGCACGTCATGCAAGCTGATATCTTCAAGGACATTCTTGTACCGGTGATCGGAGGCCTGGGCATCTTCATGCTCGGTCTCGAATTCATGAGCAACGGCATCCAGGCGCTTGCCGTCAACAAGATGCGGGCGCTGCTGGCGAAGATCGCAGGCACCCCCATCAAGGGCGTCATTGCCGGAACCGCCATCACCGGCGTCATCCAGTCCTCGACCGCTATGACAGTCATGGTCGTCGGTCTCGTCAATGCCGGCGTGATTGGACTGCGTCCTGCCATCAGCGTGATCATGGGCGCCAATATCGGCACGACTCTCGGCAATGGCCTGATCGCCCTGCCGCTCGGACCGCTCGGCCTCATTCTCGGCGGCATCTTTGCACTGATCTATGTATTCGCGAAGACCGAGAAGGTGAAGAATATCGCACTGGCCTGTATGGGCTTTGCACTGATCTTCTACGGTCTCAATCTGATGACCGGTGGCCTGCGCCCCTTGCGCAACATGCCGGAAGTGATGTCGGTGATTTCCGCGCTCAAGGCCGACAACCTGATGGGCCTGCTCTACTGCATCATGATCGCGGCCTTCATCACCGCGCTGATCCATTCGTCATCGGCGACGATTGGCATCGTGATGGGCCTCGGCGCCGCCGGCATCCTCGACTGGCAGACCGCTGTCGCCTTCTCGCTCGGCGCAGACCTCGGCACCACCATTACCTCGTGGATGGCATCGCTAAATCTTTCCAAGAACGCCAAGCGGGCCGCCTACGCACACATATCCTTCAACATCATCGGCGTCGCCGTGATGGTGCCGCTGTTCTTCCCATCGATGGAAGTGCTGAAGTTCGTCATGCAGTGGTTCGGCGGCGACCCCGGCATCCCAGTATTGGTGAACGGCAAAGAAACCTTCCCGCTGGTGCCGGTGGCGATTGGCCTCTACTCGACCTTCTTCAACATCTTCAATACTGCCATTCTGTTCCCATTCGTCGGCGTGTTCGAACGGGTCCTGCTGCAGGTCGGCAAGGACGTGTCGGACGAATTCGAGGATTACTCGACGCCGCGTTACCTCAACCCGAACTACGCCAAGGATCCGGCACAGGCTCTGCCAGCGATCCAGCGCGAAACCGCCCGCTATCTCGACGCCGCTGTGCTGTTCCTCGACATCGCCAAAAACGCGCCAAACGCGCCGGACGACTCGATCGAACACAGCGAGGCCATCGATGTGCTCAGTCGAGAAATACGTCAATACACTGCCGGGTTGTTTGACCCGAACATGCCGCATGACCGCGCCGATCTCGTTGCCAGCCTGATCGAGGAAGAAGACTTCACTGCCAATCTCGGTGAATCGCTTTACCAGATTGCCCGTCGCGTCGAGCGCCATCCCTTCTCTGATCCTGGCCGAAAGCTGGTGAACGAGGTCGTCGATCTCGTTGCCCAAGAATTGCAGATGATCCTGCCGAATACCGGCACACTGCCGGCATTGAAGACGCCGGATGAACGGATCGCCGCGCTGGAAGCGCTGCGCGATCGCGCGATCAAGATGGGTTCGGAACTGCCGTGGGAAGATCGCGGTGCGATCCTCGCTCTGCTCGGCAGCGCAGAACGAGCCTTCTATCTGATCGAGCGCATCAACGACGAACGCAAGTCCGTGCCGCGGATCGTCCCGGCCACCGAAACCAAGGACAGCCCTGTCCCTGGCACTTTCGGTCAGGCCGCACCGATGCCAGCCTGAAGCCTGACAGCATAGAGGCCGACATGACACAGGCAGTCACACGGCGGATGATGGTGGCGGGCGCGGCAACGCTCCTGCTCACCACGACGGCGCCGGTTCGCGCGCAGGACGTTCTGACCAACAACGCGGTGACCGGCGCGGGCTCGACCTTCGCCTATCCGGTGCTGTCACGCTGGGCCAATGGCTATAAGCGCTGGGTCGCAGGCGGCGGCGATTTCCCGATGGCCGGCGCAGGTCTCGAAGATGCACCAACGGCTCCGGCCATCGACTATGAGCCGATCGGCTCACTGGCCGGCACCATGCGCGTCAAGGAAGCGGCCGTCGATTTCGGCGCTTCCGACGTGCCGCTGGCGTCGAGCGAACTTGCAAAACTTGCGCTCGGACAATTCCCGATCGTGATCGGCGGCGTTGTTGCCGTTGTGAATATCGAAGGCATTCGCCCCGGTCAGATCAGATTCACCGGCCCGATGCTGGCAGACATTTTCCTCGGCAAGATCCAGACCTGGTCCGATC
>JAEXXW010000394.1 GCA_023405565.1 Pseudomonadota bacterium | reverse complement strand
TCGTTGCATTGGGTGACATCGAACCCGGCGAGATGCCGCCCACATCGGCGTGGTGGCCGCGCGAGGCTACCCAGAACAGAATTTTCCGCTTGGCCTTGTCGAAGACCGGCGTGCAAACCGTGATATCCGGCAGATGCGTGCCGCCGTTATAGGGCGCGTTGATGGCGTAGACGTCGCCTGGTTTGATCGTGCCCTTGTTCTCGCGGATGATGGTTTCGACCGCTCTGTCCATCGAGCCGAGATGCACCGGCATGTGCGGCGCGTTCGCCACCAGTGCGCCATCGCCCGAGAACACCGCGCAGGAAAAATCCAGCCGTTCCTTGATGTTCACCGAATAGGCGGTGTTCTGCAGCGCGACGCCCATCTGCTCGGCGATCGACATGAAGAGATTGTTGAACACCTCCAGCATCACCGGGTCGGCCTTGGTGCCGACCGCGCTCTGGCGCTTCAATTTGGTGATGCGCGTCAGGACCAGATGGTTCTTCGCCGTCAACGCCGCCTGCCAACCGGGTTCGACCACGATGGTCTGATGCGGCTCGATGACGATTGCCGGGCCTTTGACCTTGTGGCCGGCCTTGATCTGCTCGCGCGTATAGATCGCGGCCTTGTGCCATTTGCCGGCGGAGAAGAATGTCGTTCGGCGCGCAGGCGAGGGCAGCTTGCTGCGCGTTGTCTTGCCGGCGCGCTCTTTGAACTTGGCGCCGCCGCCGATCGCTTCCACCGACACAGCCTCGACGACAAGCTGCTTGCTGCGATCTATGAATCCGAATTGCGCCTTGTGCGCTTTCTCGAACGCTTTGGTCATGGCAGGGATTGTGCCGGCCTTCACGACAAGCGCCGTGTCGGTGCCCGCGTAACGGATATGCGCGCGGATGATGACCGTGATGGACTTGGCGGCGACGCCCTGGCCGGCGACCTCGGCTTTCACGTTCTTGCCAAGCGTCTTGCCGATGCGATTGAGTGTCGCCAGCGCCTTCTTGCCGAGCTGTTCCTCGATCGCCTGCTGCCGCGTTGCGCGGATATCGGCGAGGCCCATGCCGTAGGCTGACAACAGCGACGAGAACGGGTGGATGAGCACCGAGGTCATGCCGAGCGCATCGGCGACAAGACACGCATGTTGGCCGCCGGCGCCGCCGAAGCAGTTCAGTGCATAGCGCGTGACGTCATAGCCGCGCTGCACCGAGATCTTCTTGATCGCATTGGCCATGTTCTCGACCGAGATCTTGATGAAGCCTTCGGCAATGTCTTCGGCCTTGCGATCGCCAACGTCTTTCGCGAGAGCGGTGAAAGCCTCGCGCACCGCGTCGGCATCGAGCGGCTGATCCTGCTGCGGACCGAAGATCTTCGGGAAATAGTCGGGAATGAGCTTGCCGACCATGACATTGGCGTCGGTGACGGCGAGCGGGCCACCGCGGCGATAGCAGGCCGGACCGGGATTGGCGCCGGCGCTGTCGGGTCCGACGCGGAAGCGTGCGCCGTCGAAATGCAGGATCGAGCCGCCGCCAGCGGCGACGGTGTGGATCAGCATCATCGGCGCGCGCATGCGCACGCCGGCGACTTCGGTCTCGAACGCGCGTTCGTATTCGCCGTCGAAATGCGACACGTCGGTCGATGTGCCGCCCATGTCGAAGCCGATGACGCGCTTGAAGCCGGCCTCATGTGCGGTCTGCGCCATCGACACGACACCGCCCGCGGGGCCGGACAGGATCGCATCCTTGCCCTGGAACAGCTCGGCTGCGGTGAGGCCGCCCGATGACATCATGAACATCAATCGTGCGCCGGAAGCGCGCGCATCGAGCGCGCCGTCGACCTGCGCCACATAGCGCCGCAGGATCGGCGACAGATACGCATCCACGACCGTCGTATCACCGCGGCCTACCAGCTTGATCAGCGGCGAGACCTCGTGGCTGACCGAGACTTGCGGAAAGCCCATCTCGCGCGCCAGCGCAGCGACGCGCTGCTCGTGTTCGGGGTAACGATAGGCATGCATGAACACGATCGCGACCGCCTGGATGCCATCGGCCTTGGCCGCTTCGAGGTCGATGCGAATGGCGTTGAGGTCGGGAGCGGCTTCGACCGTACCGTCGGCACGCACGCGTTCATCGACCTCGACCACGCGCTCGAACAGCATGTCGGGCTTGATGATCTCCTTGGCGAAGATCTTCGGCCGGGCCTGGTAGCCGATGCGCAACGCGTCGCGGAAACCCCTGGTCGTGATCAGCAGCGTGCGCTCGCCCTTGCGCTCCAGAAGCGCGTTGGTGGCGACCGTCGTGCCCATTTTCACCGCACCGACAAGACCGGCCGGGATCGCGGCGTCTGCCTTGAGCCCGAGCAGGTCGCGAATGCCCTGCACCGCCGCATCGCGATAGGCTTCCGGATTTTCCGAGAGCAGCTTGTGCGCGACCAGCGCACCGTCCGGTTTGCGGCCGACGATATCCGTGAAGGTGCCGCCGCGGTCGATCCAGAAATCCCAGCTTCGATTTGTCATGACTCTTGCATTGCACAGGCGTTGCGCCATCATCGGCGGCGCGAGAGGTGATTATGGTCCGGCTGTTCCTCGACCGTCTTTATCTTTTTTCCGGTTATCTCGCCGGACTTTTCCTCATCGCCATTTTCGTTCTGATGATGCTTTTGTCGGCAGGCCGCCCGCTGGGTCTCAATATACCGGCCGGCGACGACTTCGTGGCCTGGTGCATGGCGGCGACCGCGTTCCTCGGGCTCGCACACACATTCCGTCACGGTGAGATGATCCGCGTCGGCCTGTTGATCGACCGGCTGGCAGGGCGAGCAAAGCAGCTCGCGGAAATCGTCGCGCTGACCATCGGCGCCGGCTTCACCGGTTTCTTCGCCTGGCATGCAAGCGTGATGACGTGGCAGTCCTGGCAGTTCAACGACATGTCGCAGGGTGTGATTGCGATCCCGTTATGGATTCCGCAACTCGGCTATAGCGGCGGCCTCGCTATCCTGTTCGTCGCCTTCGTCGATGAATGGATCCACGTGCTGCGCGGATATGCGCCGCGCTACGAAAAGCCAAAGCCGCAAACCGCCGAAGAG
>JAEXXW010000665.1 GCA_023405565.1 Pseudomonadota bacterium | reverse complement strand
GAGACGATCTCGGAGATCGGCAGGCCATAGCCGCGATACCCCATCGCGATCTTGGCGACGAGCCGCAAATGGCTGGTCACGAGCTTGTGCGCGGCGTCACGATCGCCGTGCTCGCGCCAGCTCTTGGCCAACATATATTCCTCCTGCGGCTCCAGCATGGGGAACCGGCGGATTTCTTCCAGGTACTTCGACAAACCGCCTTCGGCGGTAATCATCGGCATAGCCGCTGCACGGGCCATCTCGCGCCCTCCTAAAGTTCATGCCCCCGGGGATCGGCGGACATATGCCCCGCCGCCCTTATCGGCCCGACGAAGCATGCTGCGGTGCAAACCGCGATTGCAGAATAGGGGACCGGGGTAGCGAAAGAAAGTTACAATCCTGTCACCTGATCGTGACCGGAAGTCGCAACCCAAGTCTTTGATTTGCATAACATTTTCAGAAAGTTCGACCGGAACCGGTCTTGCCTATGTCCCGGACAAGCTACTACGCAAACGGGCAAGGGGGATTGGCAGTTCCGACTGGAATTGCTCGATCTTGCCTGATTCCGGGTGCTCGAAAGCAAGGAAATAAGCATGGAGGGCCTGTCTTCCAAGATCCCCCAACGCCTCGCGCGCCGCAGGCGGCAAAAGCTTGGCCTTGGTCCGAAATCCGGTGGCGTAGGTCTCATCCCCGAGAATCGGATGGCCGATATGGGCCATGTGGACCCGGATCTGATGGGTTCGGCCGGTCTCCAGCTGGCATTCGATCAGGCTTGCGACCACCTTGCCGTCGGTGCCGATATATTTTTCCCGCAATTCCCAGTGGGTGATGGCCTCCCGGCCTGAGCCACGCACGGTCATCTTCTCGCGGTTATGCGGATGCCGGTCGATCGGGGCCTCGATCGTGCCGCGCGGCCGGTCCGGTGCGCCCCAGACGAAGGCCAGATAGGCCCGTTCCAGCGGTCCGGTCCGGCCATGATCGGCGAATTGTTCCGAGAGTGCCTTGTGGGCGCGGTCGGTCTTGGCCACCACCATGACGCCCGATGTGTCCTTATCCAGTCGGTGCACGATGCCCGGCCGCATGACGCCGCCAATGCCGGACAGCGAAGCCCCGCAATGGGCGATCAGCGCATTGACCAGCGTACCAGTCTGATGTCCGGCGGCCGGATGGACGACAAGGCCCGCCGGCTTGTCGATGACGATCAGCGCATCGTCCTCATAGAGGATGGAGAGCGGGATATCCTCGCCCTCCGGCTCGGCCGGCTCCGGCGGCGGCACGTTCACTTCCAGGGTTTCGCCGGATTTGACGCGATAGCCCGGATCGAGAATCGGTCGTCCGCCGGCCGTCACGGCGCCGTCCAGGATCAGCGTCTTCAGCCGCGTCCGTGACAGGTCCGGAAGTTCGGCCGCCAGCACGCGGTCGATACGGTTACCGGTTTGTTCAGCGCCGACCGTCACCGTCTCGATTTGTTCGTCCTCATGCGTCATCGGGGGAGTGTGAACCGGAAATCCTGCCTGGGGTCAAAGACTGTCGATCCCCGAGGCTATGCGGGCATCGCCACTATCATGCGCGGATCAGCTATCGCGCTTTCGCGGTCAGCGGAAGGGTCGTGCGAGGTCGACGAACTGACGCGGCGTGTCGGCGGCCTTGTGCTTGCGGGAGCGGTGCGATACGCCCGAGCCTCTTAAAGCCGCTGCCCTCAAATCATGCCCGCTAACGAAAATCTCAAAGATCCAGACGGTAAACCACTCGACCCCTCGGCGCAGGCCGTGGTCGACCGCGTGCGCCGTATGTCCATGCTCTCGGGTTCGGCCATGATGATCGGCATTGCCGTGATCATCGGCGTCATCGGCTATCGTCTTTTCCGCGCCGATGCAGGCGGGCCGGTTAATGTCGATGTCGTGTCGATGCTGCCCAGGGGCGCCAAGGTCACGGCCACGCAGGTTGCTGGCGATCGCGTGGTGGTGACGCTTGATGTCGGCGGTACGATCGAGATTCGGACCTTCGATGCACGCACATTACAGCCTGCCGGCCGGCTCCGGTTCGCGAATGAACCCTGATCAGCGACTGCAAATTGTGGCCCCGAAAAGGACCGCTACCGCTGGGTTGTAATTCCCGCAAATATCTTTATATCTGTTCGCATCGAGCTTTCGGCCGAACGACTTGGCCTGTTGCGCAGCATGCGCCTGACAACGACATTCCCTCCTAAATCTCGACGAAACCGGCTGCGTTCACGCGCGGCTCTATACACGCATATCTAAAGGATTGGCTCCCATGCAGACGGGAACCGTGAAGTGGTTCAACGGCACCAAAGGCTTCGGATTCATTCAGCCGGATGACGGTGGTCAGGACGTTTTCGTGCACATCAGTGCCGTGGAACGTGCCGGCCTGTCCGGTCTGAACGAAGGTCAGAAGGTCTCCTTCGAAGTCCGGGCTGACCGCAAGACTGGAAAATCTTCGGCTGACAATCTGCGCGCCGCATAACCTCGGCCCGAGAACAGCAGCGATCCTCGACCACGGATGTACTGGCGAGGCTTGCTTTTGAAGGCAGCGATGCATCTTTCGGATCGCATGATGCGCTAAGCGTCGCTGCCGGGCTCTGCCCTTCGCAATCATTCCCCGCGAGGGGCAGAGTCGACGACTGCTTATCATTACGGAGGTTTTCACCTATGAATGGCAAGCAGACCGACGCCGACAAAGCGGCAGCACTCAAGGAATATCACGAGCGGCAAACCGCCGCCGTCGACCGTATGGCGGCATTGCGCGCCGCACGCATGGCACGAGATGCCGGCGAACCGATCCCGGACCTCACGCCGGCGAAGAAAGCAAAGGCCCCCGCAAAGCCGAAGAAGAAAAAGCGATAGAGCAAAGGCTCCGTCTGCTTGCGATCATTTTCGCGTTGCTGCTTTTCTCCCCGCGTTGAACGGCTTCAATTTATTCGTCATTGCGACAGCTTGCATCTGCACCTTGCATCTTTGACCAAGCAAGGCCGGTTTCGCCGGTCATTCGCGATGCGAATAGCGGTCAGCCCGGTTCCTTCACAAATCGGTCAGATTTTCGTTATGGCACCGGTTCTGCGTCGAGCACGTTAGCTCCGCGCCGGTTCACCCGATCACCCCACAATTTCGGAGAGAAAAATTCTGCGCGCGAGCAGAAGGAGGTTTGCCATGTCCGACATTCTGCCAGCTCAAATCGGTGACGTCGCGACGGGACCGAAATGTCCTGTCTGCGGCGGTCAAACGATGCCGATGGCCAAGCACAAGGCGGTGGA
>JAEXXW010000356.1 GCA_023405565.1 Pseudomonadota bacterium | reverse complement strand
CCATAACGGTCGAGAAACAATGCCAGCGCGAGACCGACTGGCCCACCCCCGACGATTGCGACGGGCGTTTTCCTGGTATCCGACATTGTCATGGACACGGTACTTGCTTCAGGCGTTGCCTCCGGACGTTTCTTGGACGTCCATTCACGAACCTTCACCCATTTTTGGTTCCGATAGCTAGACTATTTTCTCAGGCTGTTTAATGCTTTCGGGCATCGTCCGGTTGCATTCGTAAATTGGTGGTCAACGTGCGCACCCTTATTGTTCTGTTCGTCTTGCTGATTTTTTCACAGGCCGCGAGTGCCCAGAAATATTGCGCGCGATTTTATGACGACACCCAGACCTGCGGAATCCCCTCCTTACGTGAGTGTGAGCAGACGGTATCGGGGGTCGGCGGAGACTGCAGCATCGATGACACCGGCGATGTCCCGCCTCGTCCCGGCCCCATCCAGCGGTGGCTGGAAGGACAGTCCGATGGCATGAAGCCATCGTCGCCCAGCCTCGACGATGTTCCGCCGCCGCCGGCAAATTAGATTGGCCAAAGAGCAGGCTACAAATCTTCTGTAGCCCCGGCGAGTCGGGGCCGGAGTTCGTAGAATTTCCCGCGCGAGGAAATGAGCCGGCTCCATACGACATGGTCGCGACAATCATCGACGACGCGACGACAAAGGCGAAATAAACGACCTTTCCTGCCCTCCGGCTTCAGATTTCCCCAGATCGACCGCTGCGAAAAGACACCATCGATGTCATTGGCGGGCATTTGATTTCGATCAATAAGCCTTCGCAAACACATGCAATAATTTCTATGTGTTTGGCTCGGGCCAAGGGAGGCCGTCTCATGTTGGCTCTCACATCGAAGTCATGGTCGCCCTATGCGGCCGGTATTGTTATCGGTGTATTGCAGATACCTGCCTTTCTCCTGATTGAAACAGCGCTGGGGGCATCGTCGGCCTATGTTACGATCGGTGGATTGATGGCATCCTGGATTGATCCGGCCATTCTGAAGATCGACTACGTTGCCCGCCACGTCGCCACGACCGGCAAGAACTGGTGGCAGGTTGCGCTCGTGATTGGCATCGCGATCGGGGCTTTCCTGTCGATGAAGCTCTCGGGCGCCAAACGCAAAAGTATTTCCCCCATCTGGACGCGCGCGCTCGGGTCGTCGGCACCGTCACGCCGCTACGCTGTCGCGTTTATTGCAGGCTTTCTGATGCTGTTCGGCGCGCGACTGGCCGATGGCTGCACGAGTGGACACGGCCTGTCCGGCACGGCACAACTTGCCGTCGGATCGCTGGTCGCCGTTGCCGCGATGTTTGCTGGTGGCATTATCACCGCCATGGTCGCACTTCGCCGTATCTGAAGGAGGTTTTCATGTCTTTCATCACCGCGATCGCCATTGGTCTCTTGATGGGCATTGTGTTCGGCTTCGCGCTGGAGAAAGCACGCGTTTTCGAACCCGGCATCATCGTCGGCCAGATGCAACTGACCAACTTCATCATGCTGAAAGTATTTCTGACGGCTGTCGCCACCGGCGCCGTTGTCCTGGCAGTCATGAACGGCTTCGGTTTCGTGAAACTTGCTCCCAAGGGTGCTCTTTACGCTGCTGATATTGTTGGAGGCCTTGTCCTCGGTGCCGGTATCGCGCTTGCCGGTGCGTGCCCTGGCACGGTTCTGGCTCAGATCGGCGCGGGCTATCGCGACGCCATCGTCACGCTGATCGGTGGACTGGCAGGTGCCATCGCCTATTCGTATGCGGAACCGGCCTTGTCGAAGACGGTGCTGGGCGTCAGCAGCGGAAAACTCGTATTGAGCGATCTTCTTGGCATTCCGTATTGGGCAGGCGCACTGGGGCTGGCGGCGATCTGCGTTATGATCCTTATTGGCCTAGAACATTCGTTTCCTTCGGCCGACGAGCTTGGAAACGATGTCGATGGCGACCGCCCGCAGAAGAATTCCCAGGAAATCCACGCGATCGCAGCACGGTGACAGACAGTATTTCAGCTGTATGGGGCGTGTCGGAAAGCAGACCCCCAACACATCGCTTCAAACAACTGTACGCTAAAGCACCTTCCCTGGATTGAGGATCCCGTTCGGATCGAGCGCCGCTTTCAGCGTGCGCATAACGTCGATAGCGACAGGATCCTTCACCTTCGGCAAACGGTCCCGCTTGGCAATACCGATGCCGTGCTCGGCCGAAATCGAACCGCCGTGCTTGAGCACGATACCAAACACGACATCTTGCAGCGTCTCTTCCTGCGCCATGAAGGCCGCCTTGTCGGCCCCTTCCGGCTGCGAAACGTTGTAGTGGATGTTGCCATCACCGACATGACCGAAGGGAAAGGGTCGCGCACCCGGCACGGCTGCGACCACCGCCGCATTGGCCTCTTCGATGAAAGCAGGGATCGCGGCGACCGGCACCGAAACATCGTGCTTGATCGAGCCGCCGAGCTTCTTCTGCACCTCACCGACCTCTTCGCGAATTCGCCAGAAGGCCTTACTCTGCTCCAGCGTCTCGGCGATGGCCCCGTCTTCAACAAGACCGCGCTCGACACCGATTTCGAAGATATTCTCAACGACGTCCCGAAGACCCGATCCGCTCTGCGACGAGACTTCCATCAGCACATACCAGGGATGCGGCTGATCCAGCGGATCGCGTGCACCGGCAACATGCCGAAGAACGCATTCCATCCCGAACCGCGTCAAAATTTCGAAACTGGTGATGTCTCCACCCGCACGCTCCTGCGCAATGCCAAGCAGATCAACCGCGGCCTGCGGCGACGACACGCCCAGAAACGCTACCTCCACCGAATGCGGGCGCGGCACGAGCCGCAGCACTGCCGCGGTGATCACACCAAGCGTTCCCTCGGCACCGATGAACAGGTTCTTCAGATCGTAGCCGGTATTGTCCTTCTTCAGCTTGTTGAGATTGTTGAGCACACGCCCGTCAGCCAGCACGACTTCAAGACCCAGCACATGCGAACGGGCGATCCCATGCGCGATCGCAGCGACGCCGCCGGCATTGGTCGAAAGGTTGCCGCCGATGGTGCAAGTCCCTTCCGACGGGAGCAATTGCGGATAAAGCCGGTCAGCCTCGGCGGCGGCTTCGCGCGTCCGCTGCAATGTAACACCGGCCTCGACCGTGATGGTGTTCGAGACCGGATCGATCTCCCGGATTTTTGTCATGCGATTGAGCGACAGGACGATCTCGCCGTGATGCGGGATTTGTCCGCCGACCAGGCCGGTATTGCCGCCTTGCGGCACGATCGCGGTCCGCGTCTCGTTCGCCAATTTCAAAATCTCCGAAACCTGCTCGACCGTTTCGGGGCGCAAAACCAATGGCGTGCGACCGACCCAGCGATCGCGCATCTCGTGCAGATAGGCCGCCTGCAGGTCCGGATCAGTCAGCGCAAATTTCTCGCCGACGATCGCCTTGAAGCGTTCGATCAGGTCTTCCGGCAGTGTCATGCTGTCATCGATCCTTCAGCCCGGATTAGTGGCCGCGCAGCAATTCCAGATAGGACGCCTGCGCCTGCTCGATCACCTTCTGATCCTTGCCGGACATGACGACCGTCAGAATGAAGTCGTTGCCATCCTTGTCGGTATCGGTGCCGAATGCGACCAACTCGAATGGCTGCTGCGGACGGCTCGGATTCTCGTAGCGGAATGGTTCGAATGCCCCCTTGCCATTGCCCCGTTC
>JAEXXW010000264.1 GCA_023405565.1 Pseudomonadota bacterium | reverse complement strand
GCACGGGGCAGTGGGTGAGCCAGGGTCCGCCGCTTTGCAAAACTTGCATAGCTGCGTCAAATCCCTACATTCGCAACGCACAAGACCGGGACCACAGATTTTAGTCTGCCCCGGCTGCAACCTTCCGAAGCGGGGCATCGATGAGCAAAACCACGCACGCCAAGGTCGTCATCATCGGCTCGGGACCTGCGGGTTATACGGCCGCGATCTATGCCGCCCGCGCCATGCTGGAGCCGATCATGATCCAGGGCTACCAGCCCGGCGGTCAGCTCACCATTACCACCGACGTCGAGAATTACCCGGGCTTTGCCGACGTCATCCAGGGCCCCTGGCTCATGGAGCAGATGCAGAAACAGGCCGAGCATGTCGGCACCCGCATCGTCACCGATCACGTCAACAATCTCGATACCTCCGGCCGGCCGTTCCGCCTGACCTGCGATTCCGGCGACGTCTATCTCGCCGATGTGGTGATCTTGGCCACCGGCGCACAGGCCCGCTGGCTCGGCCTGCCGTTCGAAGAGAAATTCAAGGGCTTTGGCGTGTCCGCCTGCGCCACGTGCGACGGCTTTTTCTATCGCGGCAAGGAAGTGATCGTTGTCGGCGGCGGCAATACCGCTGTCGAAGAGGCTTTGTTCCTGACCAATTTTGCCAGCAAGGTCACGCTCGTGCATCGCCGCGACGAACTGCGCGCCGAGCGAATCCTGCAGGACCGCCTGTTCAAGAATCCGAAGATCGAAGTGTTGTGGGATACGGCGGTCGATGACCTTGTGGGGTCGGACGCGCCATCAAAGGTGACGGCAGCAAAGCTGCGGAACGTAAAGACTGGGGCACTCAGCGAACGCAGGACCGATGGCGTGTTCATCGCCATCGGACACACGCCGGCAACTGAACTGGTTCAGGGCAAGGTCGAGATGAAACCGTCGGGTTACGTGGCGACCAAGCCGCATTCGACGGCCACCTCCGTGCCCGGCCTGTTCGCGGCCGGTGACGTGACCGACGATATCTACCGGCAGGCGGTGACCGCGGCCGGGCAAGGATGCATGGCCGCGCTCGAGGCTGAACGATTCCTGGCCGCGCACGAGCAATTGCGCACAGCGGCGGAATAAGGCGGTGATGATTTGCTCCAGCAACGACCACGTTTCTCGATGACATCGATGGATTGGGACAAGCTGAAGGTCTTCCACGCCGCAGCGGAAGCCGGCAGTTTCACACATGCGGGCGAGCAGCTCGGATTATCGCAATCGGCGGTGTCGCGGCAGGTCAGCGCACTCGAACAGGCGCTGAATGTTTCGTTGTTCCACCGCCACGCGCGCGGCCTGATCCTGACCGAACAGGGCGAACTGCTTTATCGGACCGCCCATGAAGTGTTCATGAAGCTGGAATCGGCCAGGGCGAAACTGACCGACAGCCGTGAGCGCCCCAATGGCGACCTGAAAGTGACGACCACCGTCGGTCTCGGCACGCACTGGCTGACACCGAAGATCGGCGAGTTTCTCGATCTCTATCCGGACATCCGCATCTCGCTGATCATGACGGATGAAGAACTGGACCTCGCCATGCGCGAGGCCGATGTCGCAATACGATTGCGCATTCCGACACAGCCGGATTTGATCCAGCGCAAACTGTTTTCGGTGCATTTCCATGTCTATGCATCGCCGGATTATCTGAAGCGGTTCGGAACACCGACCAAGATCGACGATCTCGACAATCACCGCATTCTCATGCTCGGCGGCGGTAATATTCCTACCTTCCTGCAAAACCGCTCCTGGCCGCTCGAAGTGGGGCGTGAAGGCAAAAGCCCGCGTACGCCCATCCTGATGGTGAACAACATCATCTCGCTGTTGCGCGCGTGCCAGCAAGGCTTGGGTATTGCTCTACTGCCTGACTATCTCATCGAAGAAAAAGGTGGGCTGGTGCAATTGCTCGGCGAGACCGATCCGATCACACTCGACGCGTATTTCGTTTATCCGGAAGAACTTAAGTCTGTTGCACGTGTGCAGGTCTTTCGTGACTTCCTCGTATCGAAAGCGCAGCGCTGGACGTTCTGAAGCCTTTCCAGCTTTGACAAAAATCAAAGCCGGGCTCCGGTTTTTCTGCTTCGGCGCGTTTTCTTCACGCGAACCGGTATCCGCTTCGCTCGAAAACACTTTCAAAGCGCAGATCGTCTGATTGATTTCGTCTATGCTCAATAGACTTGCGGATTGTGCATGGCAGCTTCACGAGCTTGGCCGTTGTCGCGACCGCCTTGCAGATCGATACTTTCCTACATGCTGAATGCGAGCGGTTTTCGAATCCTCCCAGATCGCAACCAATCGCAGACAGTGATTCCCCTCTGGAAGGTGATTGCCGGCATCCCGCGCCGGCAGGAACTTAAACCGGGCCGCTCCCCTCGCGGTCCGGTTTTTTCTTGATGCAATGCGCATCATCCCTCTGATCGACGCCGCTGCATAGCGAAACGGCCTGCGTCCTTATGACATGCTAAAGTGAGCTGTTCGCACCCTTCCGCTGCTTGCAAGGCCCGCAGCCTGGAACTCTAATTGTTCCAGATTTCATGTCGTTGTTGTCAAGGATTGCAAATTGCAACGGGAGGGGACTTGCAGCATGCGTAAAATTGTAACGATGACATGTTGTGCCTTGGGTCTGGCCTTCGCTTTTGCCGACGCCGCCAACGCGCAGGACAGCGGCAAGAAAGTCATTGCAACGCCCAACGCTCCGGAAGCGATCGGTCCGTATTCGCAGGCCATCCGTGCCGGCAAGACGGTCTATCTGGCCGGGCAGATCGCCATCGATCCGAAAACGAAACAGCTCATGGCCAGCGGTTCTATCGAGGAACAAACCAAACTCGTTCTCGAAAACCTGCAAGCGGTTCTTGCGGCAGACGGACTGACGATGGACCACATCGTGTCCACGACCGTGTTCCTGAAAGATTTGAATGAATTCGGAAAGATGAACGAGGTCTATGCGACCTTCTTCAAGACCGCGGCACCTGCCCGCGCAACGGTCGAAGTCGCAAGACTGCCGCGCGATGTGAAAGTGGAGATCGCGGCGATCGCGGTGCATCCGTAAGGCGCACGGTAACTCAACATGCCGTTCGTCCCCACGAAAGCGGGGACCCAGCTTTAGACTTCAAGTTTCTGGATTCCCGCTTTCGCGGGAATGAACGGAGTTCGAGGCACTCGCCGATGAACTCAAGCGTACAATCGTTCGCTCTCGAGTCCCTTGTAGAGATCGGCGACGTATTCGCCGTAACCGTTGAACAACAGCGTCGGCACGCGTTTGCCGCCGGCACCGATCACCTCTTCCGTCGCCTGACTCCAGCGCGGATGATCGACCTTCGGGTTCACATTGGCCCAGAATCCATATTCGGACGCCTGCAGTGCTTCCCAATACGACTTCGGCCGCTTGTCGGTGAAGGTGAAACGCGTGATCGACTTCACCGACTTGAAGCCGTATTTCCACGGCACGGCGAGGCGCAGCGGCGCCCCCATCTGCTTGGATGCCGGCTTGCCGTAAACGCCGGTCACGAGGAAAGCGAGATCGTTGTTCGCTTCCTCGATCGTCAGTCCTTCGGTGTAAGGCCACGGATACCAGGTCTGACGTTGACCCGGCGCCATCGACGAATCCTTGAAGGTCTGCATCTGCACATATTTCGCGGACGAGAGCGGCTTTGCCATCGCGACAAGCCTGGCGAGCGGAAAGCCGGTCCAGGGGATCGTCATGCTCCAGGCCTCGACGCAACGCAGACGGTAGATGCGCTCCTCCAGCGACATCTTGCGGATGAGATCGTCGATGTCGATCTCGAACGGCTTCTCCACCATGCCGTCGATCTTGATGGTCCAGGGGCGGGTCTTCAGAATCTGCGCCCGCGAGGAGATGCCCTTGTCGCCGCCGAACTCGTAGAAATTGTTGTAGGTGGTCGCGATCTTTTCATCGGTCTGCGGACGGTCGACCGGATAGGTCGTATTGGCCTTGGCCGGATAGAGATCGGCGGTCGGGTCCGGCAGATCGGCGATGCGCTGGGCGGAGGCCAGTTGCGGCGACATTACGGGGATGCTGGCGGCGATACCGGCCGCACCGGTGAGGAACGCCCGCCGGTTGAAGAAGAAATGCTCGGGCGTGACCCGATTTTCCGGAATTTCCCAGCCGCGGCGGCGGATCACATTCATTGCAAATCTCCTGTATCGGATCCGAGATACGCAAGGTCCCCACCTCCCGCAAATCACGGATATGGGACACAAAATTGACGGCCGGCTGACGTAACAAACACCGCGCTGCAGACGAATAGTCGCGAGCGTGTCGCGTTTTTTCAACTGCCGCGAAGCAGAACCGGCGCCAGCCGCGAGGCGATTGGCGCCGGGTCGAACATCAGCGCGACGGACCTATTCCGCCGCCCGTCGCGACGCCACGATCTGATCCGCCGCACGTCCGGTCAGTTCGGCCATGTGGTCGAACTGGAACGTGAAGGTTCCGACACCAGCCGTTGCCGACCGCAACTCGACGATCAGGTCGCCGACCTCCGCCTCCGGCATGGTCGCGCGCACGCTGTCCCAACCGGGCCAGCCTTCGCGGGTGTCGAAGCCGAGGATCTGGCCGCGCCGTCCCGACAGGATGGCATTGATTTTCGCCGTCGCATCATTGGGACAAACGATCTCGACCTGAAGAAT
>JAEXXW010000653.1 GCA_023405565.1 Pseudomonadota bacterium | reverse complement strand
GCGCCGTAATGCGCGCCGAGGCCACCGGTGAACAGCCCATAGCCATAAGCGACATGCACCTTCATGCCCGGCCGTCCGCCCGAGGCTCTAATCGAGCGCGCCATCAGGTTGGCCCAGTTGTCGATGTCGGTCTGGGTATAGCCGACCACGGTCGGCTTGCCGGTCGTTCCGGATGACGCGTGAATGCGGACGATCTTGTCCTGCGGCACGGCGAACATGCCGAATGGATAATTCTCGCGCAGGTCCGCCTTGGTCGTGAACGGAAACTTCGCAATATCCTCAAGTCGCTTGAAATCCTGCGGCTTCACACCGGCGGCGTCGAACTTCTTCCGATAGGCCTCGACATTGTCATAGGCGTGCTTCAGCGACCAGGCGAGGCGCTCTGTTTGCAGCGCTGCAATCTCGTCGCGTGATGCGGTTTCAATCGGTTCGAGACCATATGGTTTGTAGGAAGTATCGACCATGGCGTTTCCTCAATCGCGCATTTTTTCTTAGCCCCATGATGTTGCGAATGGCTGCTTGCCGCAGCTCTTTAACACGAGGCTGGTAGTCTTTTGTGTTTATGTTTCTCACCACGATCACGAGCGGTCTCCCGGCAACAATGTGCCTTCGATCGTTCGCGAATGACCGCGGAATTCGGCAATCACCGTGCCGTCCTCCCGCGTGACCGTGATGTCATAGATGCCGGAGCGGCCGAATCGCTGTTGCTCGATCGCACGCGCCGTCAGCCGGTCGCCCAACTTTCCCGGTGCGATGAATGTCACCGCGCAATGCTGCGCCACCGCGCGTTGATTGTAGGTGTTGCAGGCAAAGGCAAAGGCGGAATCAGCCAGCGTGAAGATGAAGCCGCCATGTGCGATATTGTGGCCGTTGACCATCTTGTCGGTGATGGTCATGGCCAGCACGGAGCATCCCGGCTCGACCGAGATGAGCTGCATGCCGAGCCCTTTGCTCGCGGAATCGTCCGCCCACATCTGTTCGGCGCAGGCGCGGGCCAGTTCGCCGGCATCCATGGTCACTCGCCCTTCTGACCGGTGAAATTCGGAGAGCGTTTTTCGATGAAGGCCTTGACGCCTTCGGCATAGTCGGGGCTCGAACCGGCCTGACGCTGCAAATCGCGTTCGAGGTCGAGCTGGGTCGCAAGGTCGTTCTGGTCGGATGCCTCGAATGCGCGCTTGATCAGCGACAGGCCGAAGGTCGGGCCGTTGGCGAGTCGCTCACAGATCGTGGCGGCTGTGCCAAGCAATTCGTCATCGTCGACGCATTTCCAGATCAACCCCCAATCCGCCGCGGTATCGGCCGTCAACGGCTCGGCGAGCAGCGCCAGTCCGCGTGCGCGGGCCGGGCCGACGAGACGCGGCAGGAAGAACGTGCCGCCGGAATCCGGGACAAGACCGATCTTGGAAAAGGCCTGCAGGAACGTGGCCGACCGTGCGGCCAGAACGATGTCGCAGGCGAGTGCAATGTTGCAGCCCGCACCGGCCGCGACGCCGTTCACCGCCGCGATCACGGGAATGGGGAGGGCGCGCAGGCGCTTGATCAGCGGATTGTAATATTGCTCGAGTGTCACCCCGAGAACGATCTTTTCGCCAGGTTTCGCAAGGCGATCGTTGAGGTCCTGACCGGCGCAGAAGCCGCGTCCAGCGCCAGTGATCAGCAACGCGCGACATGTCGAATCCGCTTCGATGTCATCCAGCGCGGCCTTGAGCGCGCGATGCATGTCCTCGGTGAACGAGTTCAGCCGCTGCGGTCGGTTCAGCGTGATGATGCGATAATTCTGTCGCTTTTCGACGAGAATGGGCGTCTCGTCCATTCGCTAGTCCTCCCTGGTCCCAGCGCTTGTGCGCTGCATTCTTCTCACGCTCATCAATCTTCAATTTGAAGAGGGATGCGACCGACAGGCACTTGACTGACCGGACGGTCGGATAATTAATATGGGTCTCGAATTCGGGTGTCAACGCGACCGGAGCCGTAAGGCCAATAACGGAAGCCGCCCGTCGGGAGGAAACAACATGAGTTTTTTCGAGGCGCATCGCGCGCTGCTCGATGAAGCAGTCAATGCCTGTCGCACCCGCGCTTACTGGAGCGCTTATCCGGAAGTTGCCAGCGGCAAGATCTATGGCGAGACGGCCAAGGCCGATGGCGAAGCCGCCTTCAAGGCGATACTCGGCAAGCCGTTCGATCTAGGGCAGCCGGGCGTCGAGCAGGTCGGCAAGGAGGTCTCGCCCTATGGCATTGCGCTCGGCACCACTTACGCGGCCGCGGACGTCGACACGATTGTCAATGCGTCGCTGAGGGCTGGTGAGAGCTGGGCGCAGGCCGCAATCGAGGATCGCGTCGGTGTCTGTCTCGAGATTGTCGATCGCATCAACAAGCAAAGCTTCCTGATGGCCAACGCGGTGATGCACACCACGGGGCAGGCCTTCATGATGGCGTTTCAGGCCGGTGGCCCGCATGCGCAGGACCGCGCGCTCGAAGCCATCGCCTATGCCTATGACGAAATGAACCGTGTGCCGCGCGCGGTGAACTGGACCAAGCCGCAAGGCAAGGGCGATCCCATCGTCCTCGACAAGACCTGGCGCATTGTGCCGCGTGGCATTTCGCTGGTGATCGGCTGCGCGACCTTCCCGACCTGGAATGGCTATCCGGCGATCTTTGCGAGCCTCGCCACCGGCAACAGCGTGATCGTGAAGCCGCATCCAGGCGCCATCTTGCCGCTGGCCATCACGGTGAAGATTGGCCGCGATGTGCTGAAGGAAGCGGGCTTCGATCCGAATGTGCTGATGCTGGCGCCGGACAATGCCGACGCCCCGATCACGCAGGATCTTGTCACGCATCCCGGTATCGCGATTGTTGATTTCACCGGCTCGCCCGCCTTCGGCCAATGGGTACGCGATAATGCCGGCACCGATCTCGTCTTCACCGAGGAGGCGGGGATCAATTCGATCGTTATCGATTCGACGAGCGA
>JAEXXW010000165.1 GCA_023405565.1 Pseudomonadota bacterium | reverse complement strand
CCAAATAGCTTGACTCCAAACTATTTTGACCCATACTTTGCCTTGCAGTTCGAAATGGTCGACAGATATGGCATTTGCCCAAGCCAACGAGCTAGGCATCGATTTTCGTCTGGCTATGCGTCGGCTCGCCACGACGGTGAGTATCGTCACCTGTGCTGACGAAGCTGGCCGGCACGGGATGACGGCAACCACCGTAACGTCGGTTTGTTCTGAACCACCGACGATTCTTGTCTGCATCAATTCGGAGGCGCGGCTTTATTCGAAGGTCAACAATCGAAAACGCCTCTGCGTGAATCTGCTCAAGACCTCTCATGCGGCCCTTTCCCAACGATTCGGGAGCAAACTGCACGAACAAGATCGGTTCGCTGTCGGTCATTGGGCGGAGTTTGATGGCCTGCCCTATTTAAAGGATGCCCAAGCCAATCTCTTTTGCTCGATCGAGCAAGTCGTTCAGGTTGGAAGTCACGGCATTTTCATCGCGAAGATCGACCATATCAATGTCGCGCCTGAAGTCGAGCCATTGATCTATCAAAATGGAAAATATGCGGCCACTTTAGAAATGAACATCTGAACAAGAGCGCTCAATCAACGCGCCGACCTCAAGGGAGAGAAACAAAATGTCTGAAACGATCGCGATATTCCGTCGTGCGCCCGCGGCGCACCGAGCGCGCAGAACTCCATACATAGCAAGCTAAAGGCTCGTCCTTCGCCGGATGTGACGGGCTGGCCAGCACGGTGATCGCACCGTTTGCTGACGGCCGTTAGCCAATCAACGTGGTCCGACCCGCCTACGCGGTCGCAACGCAATACCGATGGGCAGTCGGATTGTGATCTCAAGTGATCGGAGTATTGAGAATGCTGAGCCTGTTCCGTTGTCCTGTTCTATCGCTGGGACTTGCCCTTGGCCTCGTGGTCTCTCACGGCGCCCTTGCCCAGGAGCAAAAGGGCAAGCTCATTACGATTATCGTTCCCTTCACGCCGGGCTCCGGCCCTGATGCGGCGGCGAGAGCCATCATCGATCCGCTCAGCGAAGAGTTGAATCAGACCGTCATCGTCGAAAATCGCGTCGGCGCGAGTGGCAATATAGGCACTGCGAGCGTCGCGCGTGCTGCCCCGGATGGCTCAACGCTCCTTCTCACCGCCAATACGATCGTCCTGAACCCGAGCCTGTTCAAGAATGTCGAATACGATCCGATCAAGAGCTTCTCACCCATAGCGCTCGTCGCCAAAGGTCATATGGCACTGGCGGTGGCGTCCAATGTTCCTGCGAATACACTAGCCGAACTGACGAAGCTTGCGAAGGCGAGCCCGGGAAAGATCAATTACGCCAGCCCCGGCAAGGGCACGCCGCATCATCTTGCGACGGAGCTGCTGCAGATCTCCACCGATACGAAGATGACGCATGTGCCTTACAGCGGACTGGCCAAGGCAGTGACGGACCTGACCGGAGGACACGTCGATGCCATGTTCGTCGGACTACACAGCATCGCTCCTTTGGCGCGCTCCGGGAAGGTCAAGATCATTGGCGTCTCCTCATTGCAGCGCGCCTCAACTTCTCCCGACGTTCCGACCATGGTCGAACAGGGCCTGCCCGGGTTTGAAGTTGAAACCTGGTTCGGCCTGCTCGCACCGGCCGGAACGCCAAAGGAGACGATCGACAGGCTCAACGCGGCGTTGAACAAGGCCCTGCAGCGACCGGCCGTGGTCAAAGGCTTCCAGACGCAAGGTCTCGAAATTCTTGGCGGTGAACCGGCCAAGCTCGAGCAACTGCTGAAGAGCGACCAGGCGAAATGGGCCAAAGTGATCAAGGACGCCGGCCTGTCGGCTGAATGACGCGAAGGGAGAATAGCGTGCAAAAAGACCGCGTCATTGATTTCCATTCTCATGTCGTCGATCTGCGCCTGCTCGACACATGCGGCGCCCACAGCGTGCAGACCGGATTTGGCAAGCGTCCCTTCCCCCGGCCGGGCGATGGTTCGGGCAAAGGCGAAGTCTATGCCCGCATGGCCGATCCACTCGTGCATATCGCACACATGGATGCGGCTGGCGTAGACGCGTCGGTCATTTCCGTCAGCAGTGTGCTGCAGAATACCTGGTGGGCAGATGCCAAGTCTGACCTGCAAATGACGCAGCAACTGAATGACATGGTGGCGGACTGGACGGTGCGACACCCGGGCCGTTTCATCGGTAGCTTCACGCTGCCGATGGCCGACACGAACGACATGTTGTCCGAATTCGTGCGGGCCGTTGACCAGCTCCGTCTCCCCGTAATCGGCCTGCCTGCGAATGTAAACGGCAACTATCTCGGCGAAAGCCGGTTTGCTCCACTGTGGGAGGCGATCGAGGAGCGCGGCGTCATCGCTTTCATTCATCCGCATGGTATCGCTGACCCGTGGTTTCAGAACTATCGAATGTGGAATTCGATTGGTCAGTCGATCGAGGAAGTGAAGGTCATGTCCTCTCTCATCTACGAAGGGACATTGGACAAACACCCCAGGCTCAAGATCGTCATGGCGCATGGCGGCGGATATTTTCCGCATTATCTCGGTCGGCTTGACAGGAATGTCACGAACTACCCCGACACGACAAAGAATATCAGTGACAAGCCGAGCGGCTATCTGCGCCGCTTCTATTACGATAGCTGCGTCTACGATCCTTCGGTCCTGCGCGCATTGATCGACCGGGTCGGCGCCGATCGCCTGGTCTTGGGCAGCGATTTCCCGGTCGGCGAAAATGATCCCATCGGCTTTGTCAGCGCGCTCCCGAATCTGTCGTCAGAGGACGTCGCGCAGATCACGAAGCACAACGCAGCCGCTCTTCTTGCAAACTAGCCAAATGCGACTGGACTGATTTTGCAACGCCTTTCAGAAACCATAACGGGGGAGACAATCATGAGAACGATTCTGGTCGCGGCGGCCTGTGTGGCGGCACTCATTTCTCCATCTTTCGCGCAAAACTGGCCGACACAGCCGATCCGGCTTATCGTGAACTTTCCACCAGGAGGCGCGGCGGATCAGCTTGCTCGCCTTGTCGGTCAGCCTCTCGGCGAAACCCTGGGTCAGCCCGTCGTCATCGAAAACAAAGGCGGGGCCGGCGGAAATTTGGGTGGCGAACTGGTCGCAAGAGCTGTTCCGGATGGTCACACCTTGCTGATGTCGTCAGGTGGAATGGTCGCCATCAATCCCCATCTTTACGCCAAGATGCCGTTTGACCCGACGAAGGACATCGTTCCCGTTGCATCCGTTGCGCGCGTGCCTTTCTATCTCGTCATTCGGGCGGACAATCCGGCGCAGGATTTCAAGACCTTTATCGCCGACCTCAAGGCAAATCCGGGAAAGCGCAATTTCGGATCACCGGGCATCGGCAGTTCGCCGCATCTTGCAGCGGAAATGCTGAAGAACATGACCGGCACGGATGCAACTCACGTTCCTTATCGTGGCGCCGCGCCCGCGCTTAACGATCTGCTTGCCGGACAGCTCGACTTTCTGTTCGATCCGGGCATCGCCATTGAACATGTGAAGGCCGGCAAGCTGCGCGTTCTTGCGGTCGGCAGCCCGGAGCGATCGCCTCAGCTCCCCAATGTGCCGACACTCGACGAACTTGGCCTCAAAGGCTTTGACGCCGACGCGGTGTTCGGGATTTACGCACCGGCCGGAACCTCGCCGGATATTGTTTCGCGCTTGAACAAGGAGATTAATCGCTACCTTGCGACACCGGCCCTCAAAGACCGCATCGCTACGCTGGGGAACATAGCCGCGCCGATGTCCCCCGATGGCTTCAAGGAGAAATCACAAAAAGATTCCGTTCGCTTCGGCACGATCATACGGGAGAGAGGCATAACGGCCGCCAATTAGCACCGAGAGAGCAATCACACTTTCTATTATTCGGCCTATTATTCGGCACAGGAGCCCATTGAGCGGATTTGCGCTCGCTCGGTGGGCCTCTTCAACGAGCGGATCGCCCTATTGCAGGCTCGCTATTCCTCAGCTCCACGTGGCTGCCTTCAACCTAGCGCCCCCCCTATTGCCTTCGCGGTCACGCGAAGCGCTTCGCGAAATTCCGCATCACGGCCGGGCGTGAAGCGCCCCGTTGGCACGGCGACATTGATTGCCCCGATAAAATCGTCGCCGTGACGGACGGCGGTCGCGATTGCCGTAATGCCGGGAGTGAACTCATCGTGCGAATAGGCAAAGCCTGTCGATTTGATGGCCCGGATCTCCTGTTTCAGTTGCGTCTTGGAACGGATCGTCTGCGGCGTCGCCGCGGTAAGCACGACGCCAGCCAGATAGTCCTTCAACATGTCAACATCGAGCTCGGCAAGAACGATCTTCCCGGCCGAAACGGCATAAAGCGGCGCACGCGCACCGATCTTCATCGTATAGGACAGTGCCTGCGTGCTGATCGCCGATGCGATCACCTCCACCGAATCGTCCATGCGGACGTAGAAGCCGCATGTTTCATTGAGCTCGCCGCTGAGTTCACGAAGGAAGGGCAGAACATGGTCGCTGAGCGAAGGCTGCGGTCCGGCCTTCGCAAGCCTAACGACATTTGGTCCGAGGCCATAGCCATCGGTTGCGGCATCGCGGGCGATAAAGCCCCGCGCCTGCAGATTGTTCAGGAGATGGAACAGGCTGCTTCGCGGAATGCCGAGATCGGCAAGAAGCCGCGAGAATGACGGCGGCCGCTTTGCCGCGGCGACATATTCAAGAATGTCGAGGCCGCGATCGAGGGACTTGACACCCGCGCTCTCGTTCCGTTTCATATTGTGTACTAGTTCACATTTATGAACTATCCCTTCTGCCATTGCCGCGCTGGCTTGACAAGAGGCGATACAAAAAGAATCCGGCGCTGAAAGACCTATGGAATGCCTGTACCCACGGCCGAATGTTCAGTGCTTATCGCCGGTGGCGGCCCCTGCGGATTGATGCTGGCGAATGAACTGGGACGCCGCGGCGTCACCGCCATTCTCGTGGATCAGAAGGCGACCACCGCCTTCAATCCGCAGGCGAACGCCACGCAAGCCCGCACCATGGAGCATTTCCGGCGGCTCGGCTTCGCGCAGGAAATCCGGGCCTTGGGTTTGCCGCCCGATTTCCCGACCGACATCGCCTATTTCACCCGTTACGCAGAGCGCGAGCTCGCGCGCTTCAAGCTGCCGTCCGCGCGCGAAGCGGTTGAGCGCGTCAAGCAGTTGTCGGGCTCCTGGAGTGCTGCCGAGCTTCCCCATCGCGTATCGCAGAAATATGTCGAGCAAGTACTCAGGCGCCATGCTGAAGCCCTGCCGGGGATTTCCGTTCATTACGGCTGGCGGCTCATCCGTTTCGGCGAGACTCCTGACGGGATCGAAGCCGACATTGAGCAAGTGAGCGACGGCAAGACACATCGCATTCGCTCGGCCTTCCTCGTCGGCGCCGATGGTCCGCGCAGCA
>JAEXXW010000090.1 GCA_023405565.1 Pseudomonadota bacterium | reverse complement strand
GCGCTTTGTCGCGCATTTCAAGTTTGCCTTCGGCGGCCTTGTGACGATGTTGAAGCGCTATCAGCAGGGCCTTCGTTGGACGCAACGGAAGCAGCGTCACCGCGAGGATCAACGGCAGCCACAGGATCGCATGCAGCCAGAACGGTGGCTGATAGGTGAATTCGACCACCAGCGCTGCGAATACGACAATGAACCCGGCCGCGAGAATGATGAACACCGCAGGCCCATCGCCGGAATCGCTGAAATTGTAATCAAGGCCACATTTATCGCAGCGCGGCCGCAGCGTCAGGAAGCCCTGATACAGCTTTCCCTCACCACAGGCCGGGCAGCGGCATGTGAGAGCGGTTTTGAGAGGTGATGGTTCGCTCATAATGGTCCGATGGTGCATGCCCGGCCTGCTGCCGGATCCATCTTGGCCTGTATGTAGGACGGGAATGGCGGGAACAAGTCCAGTCTCGACAACAAGCAATAAAAAAGGCGGCCGAAGCCGCCTTTTTTCTCTCGTAGATATTCCTCGCTATGGGGCGATCCCGGCGAAGTGCGTACCGGCACCCCACACATAGATCGAGGCAAACAGGAAAATCCACACCACGTCGACGAAATGCCAGTACCAGGCGGCGAATTCGAAACCGAGATGTTGTTTCGGTGTGAACTGGCCGGCGTAGACACGGAACAGGCAGACGATCAGGAAGATCGTGCCAATGATGACGTGGGCGCCATGGAAGCCGGTCGCCATGAAGAAGGTGGCACCGTAGATGTTGCCTTTGAAGCCGAAAGTGGCGTGGCTGTATTCGAAGGCCTGCACACAGGTGAAGATCAGTCCGAGGATGATCGTCAGCCACAGGCCCTTTTTCACGCTTTCGCGGTCACCTTCGAGCAACGCATGATGCGCCCAGGTCACGGTGGTGCCGGAGGTGAGAAGGATCAGCGTATTCAGGAGCGGCAGGTGCCATGGATCGAAGGTTTCGATACCCTTCGGAGGCCAGACGCCGCCGACGAACTCGGTGCGCAGGAATTCCTGCGGCGCATGCGGGAACAATGCGACGTTGAAATAGGCCCAGAACCAGGCGACGAAGAACATCACCTCGGAGGCGATGAACAGGATCATGCCGTAGCGATGATGCAACTGCACGACCCGGGTGTGGTCACCGTGCTCCGCTTCGCGGATCACATCGCGCCACCAGCCGGCCATGGTGTAGAGCACGCCAATCAGGCCGGCCGCGAACACCAGCGGGGCTGCGGCGAAGCTCTTGTGCATCCACGCAATGGCGCCGACCGCCAGGACGAAAGCGGACACCGAGGCGACGAAGGGCCACGGTGACGGATTCACCAGATGATAGTCGTGATGTTTGGTAGCGCCCGCCATTCCCTTTTTCTCCGTCTCAATCCTTTTCGGCGCGGGTAGCGCCTCGGGTCTCTATAATCTGTACAGGCCGAGCATCATCTTTGCGGATCATGCTCTACTCGATTCTTCACTCGATTCTTGCGGCTGCGCCGGTGGTGCCGGCATTCGCCTGCGGTTTTGGCTGATCGCGCTGCGGGTAGAATGTGTAGGACAGCGTGATCGTCAGATCGCCCTGCGCGTCCGGGTCCTTGTCGATCGCCGGATCGACATAGAAGACAACGGTCATCGCGCGTGTTTCGCCCGGCTTCATGGTCTGGTCGCTGAAGCAGAAGCAGTTGATCTTCTGGAAATACGAGCCGAGGTTCAGCGGCGCGACATTATAGGCAGCAAGGCCATGGGTCTCGCGCGCCGCCTGGTTGGTGACGATGTAATCGACCGTAATCACGTCGCCGAGGCGCGCTTCGATCTGGTTGCGCTCCGGGACAAATTTCCAGGGTAGGCCGGCGCCGACATTGGCATCGAAGCGGACCGTCACCTTACGGTCGAGCACGGTGCCGGGCGCGGCTTGCGCCACCTGCGTCGTGCCGTTGAAACCGGTCGTGCGGCAGAACCAGTCATAAAGCGGGACCGCCGCATAGGACATACCCACCATCAACGCGACGAAGCCACCGCAGGAGGCGGCGACAATGGCGTCGCGGCGTCGGGAAGGCTGGCGCGGCTGATCGCTGCTGGTCATGTCAGATCGGCCGGTTGAGGACGCCGGGGCCTTTCACCAGCGTCACGATATAGAAAAGGACGACCAGAAGGCCGAGGCAGATGGCCAGCGCGATGGATCGTGTGCGCCGCGCCTTCTTCTGCGCTTCCGTCAGGACGATACCGTTCTCTTCGTTCTGATTGTCCACGGTGGTCACCACGACAATTGCCCGAAGGACAGGCCGAAGCCCCGGTCGATCAGCATGACGGCGAAGAGGAGGCCGAGATAGAGGATCGAGAAGCCGAACAGCTTCTTGGCAGCGCGTGCGGTGGCTTCGCCGTCGGCAGCGCTGCGCAGCCGCAGCGCGTGCATCACGAACATCACGCCAGTGACGATCGAGATGGTGCCATAGAGGGCGCTGGTATAGCCGAGGAGATACGGCAGGGCACCGACCGGCGCCATCAGGATGGAATAGAGAAGGATCTGGCGGCGCGTTTCTTTCTCGCCCGCCACCACCGGCAGCATCGGCACGCCAGCGCGCGCATATTCCTCGGTGCGCAGCATGGCCAGCGCCCAGAAATGCGGCGGTGTCCAGATGAAGATGATCAGGAACATCACGATCGGCTCAAGGCTGACCGAACCGGTTGCAGCGGCCCAGCCAATGACCGGCGGGAGTGCCCCGGCGGCACCGCCGATGACGATGTTCTGCGGCGTCCAGCGCTTCAGCCACATCGAATAGACGACGGCATAGAAGAAGATGGTGAAGGCGAGCAGGACGGCCGAGATCAGATTGATGAGAAGGCCCATCGCCACGACCGAAAACACGGCGAGGAACATGGCAAAGCCCAGCACTTCGCCAGGCAGAATGCGGCCATCCGGGATCGGCCGCTTCATCGTGCGGGACATCACCGCATCGAGATCGGCCTCGTACCACATGTTCAGGGCGCCGGAGGCGCCGGCGCCGATGGCGATGAAGAGAAGAGCGGTGGCGCCAAGGACCGGATTGATGTGTCCCGGCGCCGCCACCATGCCGACCAGCGCGGTGAAGACGACAAGCGACATCACCCGCGGTTTCAGGAGTTCGAAATAGTCACGCGGCGTTGCAAGGCTTGGCGTTGCAAGGCTCGGCCCCACGGGATTGGAGCCATGGCGCGCGCCATCATTCACCGCCGGAAGCGGTGGGGTGAGGCGCGCGGTTTCGCTTTGCATCGACATCGTTACTCAAACACTCTTTCTTGCACTGAAGCGGACAATTCGAACCGGCTTACTTGATCTTCGGCAGGATCTCGAACTGGTGGAACGGAGGCGGCGAGGACAGCGTCCATTCCAGCGTGGTTGCACCCGGACCCCACGGATTATCCGCAGCCCGTTCCTTGCGGGAATAGGCGACGAACAGGCCGTAGAAGAAGATCAGGAGGCCGAGAGCCGAGATGTAGGAGCCGATCGAGGAGACGTAGTTCCAGCCCGCATAGGCGTCCGGGTAATCGGCGATACGGCGCGGCATGCCGGCAAGACCGAGGAAGTGCTGCGGGAAGAACAGGAGGTTCACGCCGACGAAGGTGACCCAGAAGTGCAGCTTGCCGATCGTCTCCGAGTACATGTAGCCGGTGAATTTCGGGAACCAGTAATACCAGCCGGCGAAGATGGTGAAGACGGCGCCCATCGACAGCACGTAGTGGAAGTGGGCGACGACGTAGTAGGTGTCGTGCATTGCGCGGTCGACGCCGGCATTGGCGAGGACGACGCCAGTCACGCCGCCGACGGTGAACAGGAAGATCATTCCGGTGGCCCACAGCATCGGGGTGCGGAACTCGATCGAGCCGCCCCACATGGTGGCGATCCACGAGAAGATCTTCACGCCGGTCGGCACCGCGATCACCATGGTGGCGGCGACGAAATAGGCCTGCGTCGCGGTGCTCATGCCGACCGTGTACATGTGGTGCGCCCACACGACGAAGCCGATGCCGCCGATCGCGACCATGGCATAGGCCATGCCGAGATAACCGAAGACCGGCTTGCGTGCGAAGGTGGAGATGATCTGGCTGGCGATGCCGAAGCCCGGAAGGATCAGAATGTACACTTCCGGATGGCCGAAGAACCAGAACAGGTGCTGGTAGAGGAGCGGGTCACCGCCGCCGTCCGGCGCGAAGAAGGTCGTGCCGAAATTGCGGTCGGTGAGCAGCATGGTGATGGCGCCTGCCAGAACCGGAAGGGCCAGCAGCAGCAGGAAGACGGTGACAAGCACAGACCACACGAACAGCGGCATCTTGTGCATGGTCATGCCCGGTGCACGCATGTTCAGGATGGTGGTGATGAAGTTGATCGCGCCAAGGATCGACGAGGCGCCGGCGATGTGCAGCGACAGGATCGCGAAATCGACGGCCGGCCCAGGATGGCCCGAGGTCGAGAGCGGCGGATAGATCGTCCAGCCACCGCCGACACCGGGGGCGCCCGGTTCACCCTCGACGAACAGCGAGATGATCAGCAGCGCGAACGAGGCGGGCAGCAGCCAGAACGAGATGTTGTTCATGCGCGGGAAGGCCATGTCCGGCGCGCCGATCATGAGCGGCACGATCCAGTTGCCGAACCCGCCGATCATCGCCGGCATGACCATGAAGAAGATCATGATCAGACCATGCGCGGTGGTGAACACGTTGAACATGTGCGCATCGTGGAAGATCTGCATGCCGGGCTGCTGCAATTCCAGCCGCATGCCGATCGACAGGAGACCGCCGATCACGCCCGCAAACATCGCGAACCACAGATACATCATGCCGATGTCCTTGTGGTTCGTCGAATAGACATAGCGCCGCCATCCGGTCGGATGGTCATGCGCGTCGTGATGTGCGGCGTGGGCGCTGTTGGTATTCGGCGTGGCTGCCATGATCTGACCCTTCAAGTCCCTATTCGTCTGGTTCGCGGGGCAATCTCGGATGCCCGATCGCCCCGCGGCCTTTGTTGTTATTGCGCGCTCGGCGCTTCGGTCGCAGCGACCGCGACGCCATTCTCGTTCGGATTGGCTGCGAACTTCTTCTTGGCCTGATCGAGCCAGGTCGCATAATCGCGGTCGTTCACGACCCGCACGGTGATCGGCATGAAGGCGTGGTCCTTGCCGCACAATTCCGAGCATTGTCCGTGGAAGACGCCTTCACGGCTGGCCTTGAACCATGTTTCGTTCAGGCGGCCCGGAATGGCGTCGATCTTGATGCCGAATGACGGCACGACGAAGGCGTGGATGACATCGCCGCCGATCACCTGGACGCGGACAACCTTGTTCACCGGAACGACGATTTCATTGTCTACGGTGAGAAGGCGCGGCTGGTCGGGCTTGAGATCCTTGTCCGGCACCATCAGCGAATCGAAGGCGAAGCCGTTGTCCGGATAATCGTAGGACCAGAACCACTGCTTGCCGGTCGCCTTGATGGTGACGTCCGCCGGCGGGATGGTGAGCTGTGCGAACAGGAGCCGGAACGACGGCACCGCAATCACCACAAGGATAATGACCGGGATCACCGTCCAGGCGACCTCGATCAGGGTGTTGTGGGTGGTCTTCGATGGCACCGGATTGGCGCGCGAATTGAACTTGAAAATGACGATCAGCAGCAGCGCGAGGACGAACAGCGTAATCGCGGTGATGATGTACAGCAGGAAGTCATGGAACCAGGTAATGGTTTCCATGATCGGGGTGGCTGATTGCTGGAAGCCAATCTGCCACGGCGAAGGTTGTCCCATGCCCGCCATTGCTGCCATGGGAAACAGCGTGGCGGCGGCCAGGGCCGCTGCGATCAAGAATCTCTGGACCCGCATTGTCGTATTCGCTCCTTCGACACCTTCAGCCATCGGCGAGACCGGTCAAGTCGCGCGTGGCTCCTCCCGGCCGGGCTGCAGCCCGATCCCCCCATGAGCAAACCCGCTCCACGGATGGCGGAGTGGCAAGAGCTCATGGCAGGATTTTGGGGAAAATCCCGGCTTCTCAAACCATAATTCCGCCTCGGTCGCAACGTGCCTGCACATTGATCTAATGTGACTGTGCGTATGGGATCAAAGCTGTGCGGGACTGTGGTTTTTCGGCCAGAAAAGGGCGTTTTTTGTCCCTCCTGTGTACGCTTGACAGAGTGCGGCTCGCGTGGTGCCACGCTCCACTGGCCGGCCCCGAAGGCGATTCGGTTCCGGCCGGCATTGTCGATGAACAAGGGCAACCATCAGCCTGGATGGTGACATGGTGATTTCACGATTTGCGGGGCGCGGCGGATTGCCGTTTCTCGCCGGAATCCTGGCTATCTGGATTTTGCAGACCGGGCATGCCCGTGCGCAGGGGGCGGTCAAGTCGGTCCATGCTGACTGGCAGATCCGGTGCGACACTCCGCCCGGGGCCCAGAGCGAGCAATGTGCCCTGATTCAGAGCGTGACGGCCGAGGACCGGGCCAATATCGGCCTGACTGTGATCGTGCTGAAGACCGCCGACAACAAGAGCCGGCTGATGCGGGTGATCGCGCCGCTTGGGGTGCTTCTGCCGTCCGGCCTCGGCCTGAAGATCGACAATGCCGATATCGGCCGGGCCGGTTTTGTCCGCTGCCTGCCCAACGGTTGCGTCGCCGAGGTGGTCATGGACGACAACCTGACCAAGCAGATGCGGTCCGGCACAACTGCAACTTTTATCATCTTCCAGACCCCGGAAGAGGGGATTGGCTTCCCGATGGCCCTGAAGGGCTTCGGCGAGGGCTTCGACAAGCTGCCCTGACCGGCTGCCCGGTCGGCCGAACAGCCGTTTGACGTTGTTCGGAATGATGGAGAGGCTCTCTCGCGGTTTGCCGGCGCCAGCATTATGTTTGCGCCATGACCGACAAAACCCTCTCCACATCCTCCCTCATCGACCGTGCCGGCCTCGACCGGGGCCGCGTCCGTTCCATCATTTCAAAGGGGCTGGAGGGCGCCGATGACGGCGAACTCTTCCTCGAATACCGCCAGTCCGAGGCCCTCGGCTTCGACAACGGGCGCCTGAAACAGGCGACCTACGATACCGCGCAGGGGTTTGGCCTGCGGGCGGTGAAGGACGAAGCGGTCGGCTATGCCCATGCCTCTGATCTTTCGGAAGCGGCGCTGATTCGCGCAGCCGACGCCGTGCGCGCCGTGAAGGGCGGCTATACCGGCCGCTATGCGGATGCGCCCGGCCGCAGCAATATCCGGCTCTATGGAGACGAAAACCCGCTCGACGCTCCCGGCTTCGAGACCAAGGTGAAGCTGCTTCAGGAAATCGATGCCTATGCCCGTGCGAAGGACCCGCGGGTGCGGCAGGTCAGTGCCAGCCTCGGTGCCTCCTGGCAGGTGGTGGAGATCGTCCGCGCCGATGGCGAAGTCTATCGCGACATCCGGCCGATGGTCCGCATCAACGTGTCGATCGTCGCCGGTGATGGCGACCGGCAGGAAACCGGCAGCCACGGCTATGGCGGCCGTGAGGGGTATGCCCGCTTCATCGAGACGCAGGCCTGGCGCGGTGCTGTCGATGACGCGATCCGGCAGGCGCTGGTGAATCTCGAATCGGTGCCGGCTCCCGCCGGCGAAATGGACGTCGTGCTCGGCGCCGGCTGGCCCGGTGTGATGCTGCATGAAGCGGTCGGTCACGGCCTCGAGGGTGACTTCAATCGCAAGGGCACATCGGCGTTCGCCGGCCTGATGGGTCAGCAGGTCGCGGCCAAAGGCGTCACTGTACTCGAC
>JAEXXW010000058.1 GCA_023405565.1 Pseudomonadota bacterium | reverse complement strand
CCTCAGACCCTGAGACGCTGCCGACAGATCCTGCAACAGCGATTGCATCGTCTGATAAGCGGCAATTTTGGTATCGTTCTTGGTGATCTTGAGATCGATCGTGTCGGCCTTGGTGAGTTTGGCCTGGACGGCCACCTCGACCAACGCACTCCAGTCTATTTCGGACGAGCTGCTTGAATAGCTTGCGCTGCTCGTCGTCGTGCTGGCGGTGCTGCTGATCGTGGTCATCCGGCCATCTCAAATTCATAGAACGAGCCGGACGACAATTCGCCCGGCCCGCCCGGCAACAATTAGCGCAGCAGGCTGAGCAGCGCTTCCGGCATCGAGTTGGCCTGCGCCGCCGCTGCAACCGCAGCCTGCGTCTTCACCGAGGCCGAAGACAGGCGCGCCTGTTCCGCCGCGATGTCCACATCCATGATCGCGGAGTTCGCCGCGGTCAGGTTTTCCGAGCTGGTTGCAATCGTTTCCGCACGGAACTCGAAACGCGACATGGTCGCGCCGATCTCGGCACGTACGCGCGACACCGTATCAATCGCGACATCGATGGCGTCGAGGGTGGCGACTGCACCGGCCTGCGTTCCGACCGACACTTCACCCGCATCCGCACCGGTGTTGCTCGTGTCAGAGAAGCCGAGATTGGCAGCGGTCAGCCCGGTGAAGTTGTCCAGCGTGATTTCAGCAGCTGCGCCGGTGGTCGTGTTCGACAGCGTCAGCGCGCCAGTCGTGCCGTCCACCGAGGCGGTCACGTCGGTGACGCTGGCCGCGCTCAATGCGGTGTTGATGGCATCGGCAATGTCGTCGGCGGAATAGATGCCGTCCGAAGCTGAACCGCCAGTGGCGCTCAGCGTCACGGTCACACCGTTGACGTCGAAGCTGACATCGCCGCCGCTGGCATCGAAGCCGGACGAACCACCGACGAGATCGGCGGGTGCGGCCGCTGTGGCCAAATTCAAACCGAGCGAGGAGGTCGTCAAGGCGCTGAGCGACACGCTGATGGTGTCGGTTGCATCCGAACCGACCATGACGGTCACGCCGGCATTGAACTCGCTCGTTCCGTCAAGCAGGCTCTGGCCGTTATAACGCGTGCTGGTCGCGGTACCGTCAATTTCTTCCAGGAGCTGCGAGAATTCCGCCTGGATATAGGCCCGCTCCGTATCGGTAACCGTACCGGAAGCCGACTGCGACGCCAGCGACTTCATGCGCTGAAGAATGTCGCCGATGTTAGAGGCGCCGCCATCGGCGGTCTGCAGGACGGCAATGCCGTGCGAGGCGTTGGTCGCCGCCTGCTCCAGCGTGGTGATGTCGGACGAAATCCGGCTGGCGATGGCAAGCCCCGCCGCGTCGTCAGATGCTTTCGTGATCCGCGAACCGCTGGCCAGCTTGGACAGCGAGTTAGACTGTTCCTGAGAATTGATATTCAGATAACGCACCGCTGTGTTGGCAGCCGTGTTCGTCGAAATGACGGGCATGAGCCTCACTCCTCGTGTTGAATGACAGCCCTTCCCCTGCTTCGCCGGGGCCGAGCCAACGCAATGTTCTTTGCGTTCGGAACATTCAACGGGGCACGCTATGAAAACCGGTCGGGTTTTTTTGGGGCGCGTCGTATTTGAAGTTAATCGTCTCTAAAAGCCTGCAGGATGTCGTCATCATTGCGCATGATCAAATGCCGCAACTGTTGGCGGCCGCGCTTCAACAAGGACTCCACAGCCGACACTGTCGTTTCCATCACCTCGGCGATCTCGGCATTGCCAAGTCCCTGATGATAGGAAAGGACGACGGCAATCTGCTGCTGTTCCGGAAGTTTCTGAATTGCCGCTTCGAGAAGATGTCCAACCTCCTCACGATGCATGGCCATGAATGCGTCTGGCTTTTCGTCCACAAACTCGCTCATGTCGTCCATGCCGTCGGTGCGCGACTGGCGCCTCAGATCGATGCAGCGGTTGGTGACGACACGATAGAGCCACGTCGAGAACTTGGCGCGACCACCCTCCCATCGACCTCGGTGCGTCCAGACCTTCAGCAACGAGTCCTGCACCACGTCCTCGGCATCGGCCGCATTCTTCAGGATGCGCAATGCGAGAGCGTAGGCCCGATCGATATGCCGCTCGACCAAGGTACGGAACGCCGCCTGATCGCCCTTGCCAATGCGAACCAGCAGGTCGTCGTCGCTATCCCCTTCGCTATTGCTCGCCCCCCAGGCCATATGTGCTGTGGATGCCTCTGTCTTTCGCTTGTCTGATGGCGTCAGCGATGCTGACCCGATTGCCGGAGCCAGGGTAGAGATTACCGGTGCATAGGTCATAGGCCTCTCCCGGCCGAACCCTGCTTCGTCCTCTCTCGACGAGAGCCCATCGATCCGACCTTCATACCTTGCACGGTCCAACGCGCCATTCCGGGCGGATAAACTTCAATTTTTGCAAGAAATTTTTCTAATTTTACTAGGAAAATTGTGCCCACACATAGGAAAAATTTTCCCCGTGCCCAAATTTAAAGAATTTAATTTCTTTACTACACAATCAATACTTTAACATCATCCTTCATTACTTAGATGCGTCGGCTGACAACTTCAGTAATTGAGCGAAATACACATTTTTCTGTGAGCACAAGGGAATTCTGTCTCTTGAGCGGACCACCGCCTGAATTGAACACGTGTGTCGTGGAAGGGGTGCAGAATAATGAAACCGCTCAGGATCGTTTGTGAACACGCCAGCCCTTTCGACGGAAGCCGCACTGCATGCCCTTGCAAGGGCCGAACAAGAGGCTCGGCTCAAGCTCAGCACACATCAGCGCCGCCGCCTGCTGTGGATCATCCAACAGAAGGGCATTCCGGCCATCTGGTCGAGCGAACCCCGCCTCGCAATTCAGAGCGACTGCCTATTCGTCACCAACATTCCGAGCGGCCTGGAAATCGAATACCTCCTGCAGTCCGTCAGCGCAGATGGCATTGTTATCATTCCTTACTCCGAAGACCCGCTTTTCGACTCGTTGAAAGGCAACCTCTTCGAATATGGGACTGTTGGTGCAGCTGGCGCTGATGGCCCCCATCAGCTTTGGTGGGGCGGCCGGCGCGGCGGAAGCATCGAGCAAGAATCCGCTCGTGCATTGCCGCTCATCGCGTCGTGCTATGCGACTGACCTCGTCAGCGTTAACAATGCTCGTCAACTAACGTTGTCGGTCAACGCACTCGGATTGGATCATGCCATATCGCAGTGCGACACCATGGGCTTTTGGGATATCGGGGCCGCTTCAAAAATACGCTATATTCGAAACACATGGGTCAAGGCAGAGCGGCCTATCTTGTGGGTCGAACCGGATGCCGTATTGCGCGGATACCCTGCGCTACCAGGCGCCATCGATTGCGACTTTGCGGTTCATAAGCACCAAAATCACGCCTTTGACAGCTCGGTCTTGTATTTCGGTCGCACGAGTTTAGCCGAAGTGCTTCTACAGACATGGTATGACATGGCTCTCACGTGCTTTGGCGTATCAGACAGTATGCTGCTCGACCGCGCATGGGCTGTGGTGTCCTCTCAATGCGATCTCGATACCGCATGGTTGCCGCAGTCCTATTGCAGCCACAACAACGCCTGCACACCTGGCGAACAATCCCTCCTTGTGCGACACAGCCGCCGCTCTGTTTCGCGCAATATCATTGGACAAGAGATGCCACTGGTCGAAGATGACGAATTGTCAATTGGCATTGCTGCGCGCCGCTATGAACGGACCGGCGCACCTGAAGCACAACTGATTATGCAAGCAGAGACCGGAGAACATGGACCCGTAGCTGTCCTCGTGCGTGACCGGCACTCATTTCGACCTACCCCCTCTTCTGTTGTCATTGAGACAATCGCCGCGGCATTTGCGGAAGACCCCGGCGGCTTCCCTTATCTGGAGATCATCTTGTGCCGCTCCGATGCGGAATTTGCAGACGCTGTCGAAGCTGCACAGGATTACTGGATCGTGGTAACAACGTCGGCGGAACGATTTGAAAGAGCGGCTTTCAGGACGTTTGGCGATGCCATTCGTCGCAGCGAAGTTGGCGAGCCATTTTCCGGGTTTGGTGAAAATTTCGACCAACCATTTCTCTGTCCGCTACAAGCGCCTGCTCGCGACTTTCTAAACGTAAAACAATCAGAGACATTTCTGATGCGCGCCGCCGATCTGCTTGCTACCTCGGCAGACAGAGCATTCGCATAGCCCCCAGATCCACGATCCAACTATCGAAAGCAATACATCCATGT
>JAEXXW010000022.1 GCA_023405565.1 Pseudomonadota bacterium | reverse complement strand
GGCGCGCGCAACGTGTACGGCGATCCGGATCGCGTGAAGCCGGAGATGATCGAACGCTCGATCGCGCTCACGCAGCGCGAAGGTAACCGCCGCGCCCTGATCGAACGCGCCAGGCAGCGCCCGACCGAAAGTTTCGCATATCGCATTCCCGAACTGAAACTACCGGCATTGATCATCTGGGGCGGACGCGACCGTCTGGTGCCGCCCGACGACGCCCATCGCTTCCACCACGATATTGCGGGCTCGACGCTGGTGATCTTCGACGATCTCGGCCACGCGCCGGAGGAAGAAGATCCGGAGCGCTCTGTCGTGCCGGTGAAGGCGTTTCTGGGGATCGACTAGCCGCGATCCCCCCGTTTACGGGAGAGGATAAGAACCTTACTCCGCCGCCTCGCGCAGCGGGATCGCTTCCACCTTCGCCGCGCAATACTTGAATTCGGGGATCTTGCCGAACGGATCGAGCGCAGGGTTGGTGAGCAGGTTCGCTGCCGCTTCCACATAGGCGAACGGGATGAACACGACGCCATCCGGCACTGCATCGTCCTGACGCGACTGCAGTTCGACTGAACCGCGCCGCGTGGAGACCCGCACCATGTCACCCGGACGGATACCAAGCTTGGCAACCGTACCGCGCGAAAGCTGCGCGATCGCGGTCGGCTCGATCGCGTCGAGCACCGTGGCCCGGCGCGTCATCGAGCCTGTATGCCAATGTTCGAGCTGACGTCCCGTCGTGAGAATGAACGGATACTCGTGGTCCGGCGTCTCGTTCGGCGGGGTGAGTTTCGCCGCAACGAGCTTGCCGAAACCACCCGGACGCGGGAAGCCTTTGTCGAACACGACATCGCGGCCCGGCTTGTCTGGCGCATCGGACGGATAGGTCACCGCGTCTTCGCGCTCGACGCGCTCCCATGAGATATTGTCCAGAGCCGGCATCATCGACGCCATTTCCGGATAGACATCGCGCGGATGCGTGTAGGTCCATTTCAGGCCCATGCGCTTGGCCAATTCAATCGTGATCCACCAATCCTCGCGCGCATCGCCCGGCAGCGGCAGCGCCTTGCGGCCCATCTGCACCTGACGGTTGGTGTTGGTGACGGTCCCGTCCTTTTCCGGCCAGGCCGAGGACGGCAGCACCACGTCGGCATAGACCGCCGTTTCGGTGAGGAAGATGTCCTGCACCACGAGATGCTCAAGATGCGCCAGCGCCTCGCGGGCATGATTGAGATCAGGGTCGGACATCGCCGGGTTCTCACCCATGATGTACATGCCCTTGATCGTGTCGGCGTGGATCGCGTCCATGATCTCAACCACCGTCAACCCGCGCTTGGGATCGAGCTGTACGCCCCACTTCGCTTCATAAGCGCCGCGTGTGGCCGGATCCTCCACCGACTTGTAATCCGGGAAGAACATCGGGATCAGGCCGGCGTCGGATGCACCCTGCACGTTGTTCTGGCCGCGCAGCGGATGCAGGCCGGTGCCGGGACGACCGATCTGACCGGTGATCAGCGACAGCGCGATCAGGCAGCGCGCATTGTCGGTGCCGTGGGTATGCTGCGATACGCCCATGCCCCAAAAGATAATGGCGTTCTCGGCACGGGCGAAGGTACGCGCGACTTCGCGCAGAACGTCCGCCTCGATGCCGCAGACCGGCTCCATCTCTTCCGGCGTGAATTGCTTCACATGCTCGGCGAAGGCCTCGAAGCCCTCGGTGTAGGTCTGCACATATTGCTTGTCGTACAGATCTTCCGTAACGATGACATTGAGCATCGCATTGAGCATCGCGACGTCGGCACCGTTCTTGAACTGCATCATCTTCCAGGCATGGCGCTTCATCGCCGTGCCGCGCGGGTCCATGATGACGAGCTTGGCGCCGCGCTTGGCCGCCTGCTTGAAGAAGGTGGCCGCGACCGGATGGTTCTCGGTCGGGTTGGCGCCGATCACAACGATAACGTCGGAATTCTTCACCTCGTTGAAGGTGGCCGACACGGCTGCCGAACCCACTCCTTCAAGCAACGCTGCCACCGACGAGGCGTGGCACAGACGCGTGCAGTGATCGACGTTGTTGGTGCCAAAGCCGGTGCGGACCAGCTTCTGGAACAGATAAGCCTCTTCGTTCGAGCATTTGGCCGAGCCGAAACCAGCTAGGCCTTTCGGCCCTTCCTGCTCACGGATTTTCAGGAAACCCTGCGCCGCCTTTTCCAGCGCCTCGTCCCAGGTCGCCTCACGGAAATGCGTCCACGGATTCATGGGATCGATGAATTCGTGCGGGATCTTCGGCACGCCCTCCTTGCGGATCATCGGCTTGGTGATGCGCTGGGGATTGTGCACGTAGTCGAAACCGAAACGGCCCTTCACGCACAGGCGATTTTCGTTCGCCGGACCGTTCTTGCCGTCGACATACAGGAGCTTGTCGTCCTTGATGTTGTAGGTGAGCTGACAGCCAACGCCGCAATAAGGACAGACCGAATCCACCTGCTTGTCGGGATATTCGGTGCGCACATTGTCAGCGTTGACAACCGAAGCCGGCATCAGCGCGCCCGTCGGGCAAGCCTGCACGCATTCGCCACAAGCGACGCAGGTCGATTGCCCCATCGGATCGTCGAAATCGAACACGATCTTTTCGTTGTGGCCACGACCGGCCATGCCGATCACGTCATTGACCTGCACTTCGCGGCAGGCGCGGACGCAGAGATTGCACTGGATGCAGGCGTCGAGATTGACGGCCATGGCCGGGTGGCTGCGATCGGTGCCGGGCTTCTCACGCTCAGGGAAGCGGCCGGTTTCGATCCCCATCTTGTCGGCCCAGGTCCAGAATTTGGAAATGGGGTCGTGCGAGGTCTCGCGGGCCGGCTGATCGGACACAAGAAGATCGAACACCATCTTGCGCGCGGTCTCAGCGCGATGATTGGAGGCGTTGACCTTCATACCCTCGGTCGGCTTGCGGATGCAGCTTGCGGCCAGCACGCGCTCGCCCTCGATCTCGACCATGCAGGCCCGGCAATTGCCGTCGGCGCGATAGCCGGGCTCGGGCGAATAGCACAGATGCGGGATCTCGGTGCCTTCGCGTTTGGCGACCTGCCAGATCGTCTCGCCGTCATGGGCGTGAACTTCGCGACCATCCAGTGTGAAGGTCACGCATTTCTCGCCACAGAATTCCTTCTTCATTTCGGTCATATTGTCACCAGCCCTTCAGCGGTGTCTTCAGGTCATCCGGAAAATGCTTCATCACGCTTTGCAGCGGATTGGGCGCGGCCTGCCCGAGACCGCAGATCGAAGCATCCCGCATCGCCGTCGATAGTTCGTTGAGCAGCTGTTGGTTCCACGGTCCCTGCTGCATCAGCTTCACCGCCTTCTCAGTCCCAACGCGGCAAGGCGTGCATTGGCCGCAGCTCTCGTCCTCAAAAAACTTCATGAGATTGAGCGCCACCGCTTTCATGTCGTCCTGATCCGACAGGATGACGACGGCGTGCGAGCCGACGAAGGAGCCGTATTTCTCAAGCGTGCCGAAATCGAGCGGAATATCGGCCATGCTTTCCGGCAGCACACCACCGGATGCACCACCAGGCAGAAAGCCCTTCAGCGTGTGGCCATGCTGCATGCCGCCGGAATATTCCTCGATCAGCTCGCGGATGGTGACACCGGCCGGAGCCAGTTTCACGCCCGGATTGTTGACCCGACCGGACACCGAGAAGGAGCGGAAGCCCTTGCGGTCGCGCCGGCCGTGCGACGTGAACCAGCTTGCGCCGCTCGAAACGATGTCGCGGATCCAGTAAAGCGTCTCGATATTCTGCACGAGAGTGGGACGGCCAAAGATGCCGACTTGCGCGACGTAAGGCGGGCGATGCCGCGGCAGACCGCGCTTGCCTTCGATCGATTCGATCATCGCCGATTCTTCGCCGCAGATGTAAGCGCCGGCGCCGCGGCGCAGATTGACCGTGGTGTGCGGCGAGAGACCAGCCTCTTCTGCCTTGGCGATCTCTTCCAGCAGCATCAGCCGCAATTCGGGATATTCATCGCGCAGATAGAAATAGACCTGTTTCGCTTCGACCACCCAGGCAGCAATCAGCATGCCTTCGACGAAGCGATGCGGATCGAGACCGAGATAATGGCGGTCCTTGAACGTGCCAGGCTCGCCCTCGTCGCCGTTGACCGCCATCAAACGCGGGCCTTTTTCGGCGCGCACCAATGTCCATTTCCGGCCAGTCGGGAAACCGGCGCCACCCAGTCCGCGCAGCCCGGAATCATCCACGGCCTTGATCATCTCTTCGCGCGTGCGCGCACCATCGAGGCAGGATTTCAGCAGCGAATAGCCGCCTTCCGAGCAATAGGTCTCGAAACTCTTGCCGGGCGTCGCCGCATGCGCATGCGCATCGTGCTCCACCGCATCGACCACGCGATCGATGGTCGCCTTGAAACCCTGCACATGTCCGACCGCGACCACTGGCGCCAGATCGCAGGCACCCATGCAGGGGGCGCGAATGACGCGCACATTCGGCCCAAGCTTTTCCGGCAACTCGGCCAGCAGTTTCTCCGCACCGGCCATGCAGCAGGACAGAGAGTCACAAACGCGGACCGTGACCGGAGGCGGCGGTGTTTCGCCTTCCTTCACGACATCGAAATGCGCGTAGAAGGTCGCGACCTCATAGACCTCGGCCAACGCCATTTTCATTTCGCTGGCAAGTGCCGCGAGATGCGCGGCGGACAGATGGCCGTATTTGTCCTGGATGAGATGCAGATGCTCGATCAGGAGATCGCGGCGGCGCGGCCGGTCCGTCAGCAGCGCGCGAATTTCTTCCAGCGCGTCGGTGTCGACCTGACGGCCTTTCGGGGTCTGCCGGGCACGACGGCCACGGCCGCCGGATCCGTCAAAGCCTTTGCCGTCGAATCCTTTGGGTCTTGAAGGGCTTAGGGTGTCTGTTGTGGTCATGGTGAAGCATCGCGGTAGCCACACCTTAGAACAATCCCCAACTCCCGATAGTTTGATAGGAATTTTCTATCGAGCTTTTCAAGCCATTGAAAGTCCGATAGTTTCTAAAGTGCATGTTGGACAAGCTCGAATATCTGATGGCCCTGGCACGCGAACGGCATTTTGGCCGGGCCGCCGATTCCTGCGGGGTCACACAGCCCACCTTGTCCGCGGGCATCAAGCAACTGGAGGAACAACTTGGCGTCCTCCTTGTTCAACGCGGTTCCCGCTTCATTGGTTTCACGCCGGAGGGCGAACGCACGCTCGATTGGGCGCGACGCATTGTCGGCGACAGCCGCGCGATGCGT
>JAEXXW010000020.1 GCA_023405565.1 Pseudomonadota bacterium | reverse complement strand
GCGCATCGCGCTGGTCGGCGGTGGCCCCGCCTCGCTTACTGTGGCGCGCGATCTTAGCCCCCTCGGCTATGACTGCGTGGTGTTCGACGCCGATCCGAAAGCCGGCGGCATGATGCGCACGCAGATCCCGAAATTCCGCCTGCCGGATTCGGTGATCGACGAAGAGACCGGCTATATCCTCGATATTGGCGTTGAATTCCGTGGCGGTGAGCGCATCGATAGTCTGAAGGCGTTGCTTGCCGACGATTACGACGCTGTGTTCGTCGGTTCCGGCGCCCCGCGCGGCCGCGATCTCGATATCCCCGGCCGCAAAGAAGCCGCCGCCAACATCCATATCGGCATCGACTGGCTGTCCTCCATCGCCTTCGGGCATGTCGAGAAGATCGGCAAGCGCGTGATCGTGCTCGGCGGCGGCAATACCGCGATGGATTGCTGCCGGTCCGCGCGACGGCTTGGCGGCGAGGACGTCAAGGTCGTCGTGCGATCCGGCTTCGACGAGATGAAGGCGTCTCCCTGGGAAAAGGAAGACGCGCAACACGAAGACATCCCGATCTTCAATTACCTCGTGCCCAAAGCCTTCACGCATGAGAATGGCAAGCTCACCGGCATCACCTTCGAGAAGGTGAAAGCCGAATACGATGCCAAGGGTCGCCGCAATCTCGTGCCTTCAGGCGAGCCCGACCAGCATTTCCCCTGCGACGACGTCCTTGTCGCCGTCGGCCAGGAGAATGCCTATCCATGGATCGAGCGCGATATCGGTATCGCATTCGACAAATGGAACATGCCGGTTGTCGATCCAAAGACCTTTGCCTCGACACACCCGAAAGTGTTCTTCGGTGGCGACGCTGCCTTTGGACCCAAGAACATCATCTGGGCCGTGGCGCATGGCCACGACGCCGCATTGTCGATCCACAAGATGCTGTCTGGCGAGGACATCACCGAGCGGCCGCTGCCGCATGTGGAGATCGAAAGCCAGAAGATGGGTATCCACGAATGGTCGTATGACAACGACATCACGCTGGATCAGCGCTTCCGCGTTCCTTTAAGGGAAAAGACGGTGGCTTTGCGCGACATCAAGGCCGAGGTCGAACTCGGTTTCGACGTCAAGCTGGCCCTGGGCGAAGCGCATCGCTGCCTGAATTGCGACGTGCAGACGATTTTTACCGGGCAGCTCTGCATCGAGTGCGATGCCTGCGTCGATATCTGTCCGATGGACTGTATCACCTTCACGCAGAATGGCGAGGAAGATGACCTGCGTCAGCGCCTCAATGCGCCGGCCCACAATCTCTCACAGGATCTCTATATCGCGGACAATCTCAAGACCGGCCGCGTCATGGTGAAAGACGAGGACGTCTGTCTGCATTGCGGCCTCTGCGCCGAACGATGCCCGACCGGCGCCTGGGACATGCAGAAATATCTCATCGAAATGGCACATGCGGGTGAGAAGAAATGCCAGGCGGCACGAACAGCAGCGTAAACGACTTTGTTATCCGCTTCGCCAATGTGAACGGTTCAGGTTCGGCAAGCGCCAACGAGATGTTCGCCCGCGCGGTAATGCGGATGGGCGTTCCGGTGTCGCCCCGGAACATCTTTCCATCGAACATCCAGGGGCTGCCGACCTGGTACGAGGTACGCGTCACCGAAGCCGGGCATCTCGGCGCCCGCGGCGGCGTCGACTTCATGGTGGCGATGAACCCGCAGACCTTCGACAAGGATATCGCCGGGATCGAACCGGGCGGCTATCTGCTCTATGACTCCACCAAGCCCCTGCCCCAATCGAAATTCCGCGACGACATCAACGTCATCGGCGTGCCGCTGACGGCGATCTGCAACAAGGAATATACCGATCCGCGTCAGCGCCAGCTCTTCAAGAACATCATCTATCTCGGCGTCTTGTCAGCCCTGCTCGACATGGACCCCATGGTGATCGAGACGCTGATCGGCGAACAATATAAGGGCAAGGACAAGCTGATTGGCCCGAATGTCCATGCGCTGCATCTCGGCCGCGACTGGGCGCTAGAAAATCTGCAATGCCCGATTGGTCTGCGCGTGCGGAAAGCCGACAAGGTCGGCAACAGGATCTTCGTCGAAGGCAATGCAGCGGCCGCGCTCGGCGCGGTCTATGGCGGCGCCACCGTCTGCGCCTGGTATCCGATCACGCCGTCATCATCGCTCGCCGACGCCTTCGCCAAACATTGCGCCAAGCTGCGCGTCGACAAAGAGACCGGCGAAGCCAAATACGCGATCATTCAGGCGGAGGATGAACTCGCCTCCATCGGCATGGTGATCGGCGCTTCCTGGAACGGCGCCCGCGCCTTCACCGCCACGTCCGGCCCCGGCATTTCGCTGATGCAGGAATTCTGCGGCCTTGCCTATTTTGCCGAGGTGCCGGCTGTCATCTTCGATGTGCAGCGCGGCGGGCCATCCACCGGCATGCCGACCCGGACCCAGCAATCCGATCTGTTGATCTGTGCCTATGCCTCGCATGGCGACACCAAGCATGTGCTGCTGTTCCCCGAAGACCCGCACGAGGCGTTCGAATTCGGCGCCTTGTCCTTCGACCTCGCCGACCGGCTGCAGACGCCTATCTTCGTCATGCTCGATCTCGATATCGGCATGAACCACCGCCTCTGCGCGCCGCTGACATGGGACGACACGCGCCAATATGATCGCGGCAAGGTCATGACCTACGAGGAGCTTGAGGCCGGCACCGATTTCGGCCGCTATCTCGACGTTCACGGCGACGGAATTCCCTATCGTACCTATCCCGGCACGCATCCGACCCGCGGCTCCTTCTTCACCCGTGGATCGACCCGCGACCGCTATGCGCGTTACACGGAGGAAGGCGGGCCCTATGTCGACAACGTACAGCGGCTGCTGCGCAAGTTCGAAACCGCCAAGGACATCGTTCCGCGCCCATTGATTGCCCATGCGGACAAGCCGACCAAATATGGCGTGATCTATTTCGGCTCGACCTCGCCGGCGATGGATGAGGCGATCGAATTGATCGAAACCAAGGGCCACCATCTCGATCGCATGCGCATTCGCGCCTTCCCGTTCCATTCCAGCGTCAACAGCTTCGTCGCCGACCATGACTTCGTTTACGTGGTCGAGCAGAACCGCGACGGGCAGCTTCGTTCGCTGATTGTGAATGAGTGCGGCATCGACCCGGTACGGCTTGTGCCGATCCTGCATTACGACGGCACGCCGATCACCGCGCGCTTCATCGCCAAGGCGATCGGCGATCATCTGGATCAGTTGAAGGTCAAGCCGAAGCAGGTGGTGTCATGACCTATCTCGCCAAACCGAAATTCCACCACCCCGCGCTGCCGAAGAACGAACTCGGTTACACGCACCGCGATTATGAAGGCTCGATCTCGACGCTGTGCGCCGGCTGCGGTCATGACTCGATCACGGCCTCAATCATCGAGGCGTGTTTCGAATTGTCGATCGAACCGCACCGGGTGGCGAAGATTTCCGGCATCGGCTGCTCGTCAAAGACGCCGACCTATTTTCTCGGCAATTCGCACGGCTTCAATTCCGTGCATGGCCGCATGCCGTCGGTGCTGACGGGGGCCAATCTCGCCAACCGCGACCTGATCTATCTCGGCGTGTCCGGCGACGGCGATTCTGCGTCGATCGGCTTCGGGCAATTCGCGCATGTGATGCGGCGCGGCGTGAACATGACCTATATCGTCGAGAATAACGGGGTGTATGGCCTGACCAAGGGCCAGTTCTCGGCGACGGCCGACCGCGGTTCCAAATCGAAACGCGGCGTCATCAATACCGACAATTCCATCGATCTTGCCGCAATGGCGTTGCAACTCGGTGCCACTTTCGTCGCCCGCTCCTTCTCCGGCGACAAGAAGCAGCTCGTGCCGATCATCAAAGCGGCGATCGAACATCAAGGAGCGGCTTTCCTTGACGTGATCTCGCCGTGCGTCGCCTTCAACAACCATGCTGGCTCGACCAAGAGCTTCGATTATGTGCGCGAGCACAACGAGGCCGTGAACCGGCTGGATGTGATCCCGGCCCGCGCGCCGATCACGGTCGATTACGCCGAAGGCAGTGTGCAGATCGTCGAGCAGCATGACGGCTCGAAGCTGGCCCTGCGCAAGCTCGGCGCGGACTATGAGATTCATGATCGCTACGCGGCCATGAGCTTTCTGCAGAAACATGCATCCGAAGGCCAGATCGTCACCGGCGTTCTCTACATCGCCGACGAACCGCAGGATCTGCATGCATCACTGAAGACCGTGAAGGCGCCTCTGAACACGCTCGGCGAGAAGGACCTGTGCCCCGGCTCGGCTGCTCTCGACAGGATCAACGCCGGATTGCGGTAAGTGATTGTACAGATCCTGTTGCGGTTTAATTATTTCGTTATCCCGTCACACGAGCCGGTATATGAGAAGAAATCTTCTTGTAACTGGCTCGGGTATTATGCGCTGTTTAACAGCAAGCTCGCTATTGAGCGTAACGTTGTTTTTTGGATTAACTCACACCGTGCTTGCATTGGATATCAACCAGTTGGAACAGCGCCTGCGCGCCCTGGGCCCGGGAGATCGCTCGGTCATCATTCATTCGGCCACGAATCCGGGATCCGTGATGACAACAAGCCCTGGAAGTCCCAACGATTCTCTCTGGTCAGAAATGGAAAAGGTGGGCTGGACGAAACAAGTCGATGTTTTTGCAAAGCCAGGTGAGAATAATCCGCTCGCGGGTTTGCTGCGGACTTTTGCCCTTACCGACAGCGGTGCCGAAGCCGTGAAGAAGGCTGCAGCAAAGCTTCAGGTTCGATAGCCGGTTTTCCCGCCCTTATTCGATAGAATTACCCCCGGCTTGCGGTAACGCCCATCGGCGCTTGCCAGGACAGCTCGGCCGATCTTGCCGATTCCAGATCGAGCCGCAGCGTCAGGCAGAAAGCGGAACCGCCGCTGCGCAGGAATGAGGTCAGCGGCGTCGTCACCACGCGATAGCCGCGGTCGGCGAGTTGCCCGCGCAGCCGGTCGCTGCAACCCGACATGACCAGATTATCGCCGATACAGACCGCATTGGCGCAAAGCTGCGTCGCATCATGTTCAGCGATCTCGATCCGCTGTGACGCCGGCACGCGCGTGGCGATCGCAGCCCTGGCTTCGACGGCAAAGGCCTGCGGGACATACATGATCTCGCCGCGCGGCAAGGCACTCAGCGCCGTATCCATGTGATAAAAGCGCGGATCGACAAGTTCGAGGGCTTCGACATCGAGGCCAAAGACATCTTCGACGACTTTCGCGGCCGCATCATCCGAACGCGGGCCATAACCCAGCCAGAACAGATTGCGGGTCCGGTCGAAGACGCAATCACCCGCGCCTTCCAGTGTCACACCATCCGGCAGAGTCACGATGTCGTCGATCATCCGGCGTTTGCGCAGCCCGCGGAATGCTGCGGCGAGATGCTCTTCCTCCGCCCG
>JAEXXW010000726.1 GCA_023405565.1 Pseudomonadota bacterium | reverse complement strand
GTGCCAATGCGGCAAAGGACAGATTGGAGAAAAGCTGGAGGATGCCGCCGATCCACAGGCTGGTGGAGAGCGGCAGAGCGCGCGCGACAGCGCCGCCGGCAAAGCCGCCGATCAGGGCCGCGGCAAGGCCGACACCCTTGACGATCGCGGCATAGGTTGCCTTGTCGAAACCGATATCGATGACGAAAGGCCCAGTCAGCACACCAGCAAAGGCATCGCAGAATTTATACAGGACGACGAACAGCAGCACGACGATCGCCATGTCGCGCGTCAGGAATTCCTGAAAGGCACCGAACGCGGTGAGTGCCACGCGGCTGAGCGGGTCGCGCGATTTGTCGGTGGCGTCGGCAGGGGCGGGGGGCTCGGTCGCCATCAGCGCAGCGAACAGTCCGACGATCATCAGCGCCGCGGCACAGATGTAACCCCACATCCACACGACGTCGGTGGCGACACCGATATACGCAAACCATGCGGTGAGCGCGATGACACCGGCCCCGGAGGCCAGCATGCCGATGCGATAGGCGGCGACATACCCCGCCATGCCAGCGGCCTGTTCGCTGGTGTCGAGGCTTTCGACACGGAAGGCGTCGATGACGATGTCCTGCGTCGCCGATGCCGTCGCCACCAGCACGGCGCCGAGCGCGACCGGCCACAGCGACAGGCTCGGATTCTGGAAGGCAAGAAACAGGATCGCGGCGGCCAGCAGTAATTGCGAGAAGACCAGCCAGCCGCGCCGCCGCCCGAGCAGGCGCGACAGGATCGGAATATCGAGCGCATCCACCAGCGGCGCCCAGAGGAACTTGATGGTGTAGGGCAGGCCGACCAGCGCATAGAGGCCGATCGTGCGCAGGTTGACGCCGCTTTCGGTCATCCAGATGGCCAGCGTCGTGCCGGACAAGGCGAGCGGAAGGCCCGACGAGAAACCGAGCAGGATGACGATCAGCACGCGCGGCTTGAGATAGACGGCAAGCGCGTCGGACCAGGTGCTGCTTTCAGACGATGATTCGAGAGAGGCCATACGCAATTATTCTACCCGTCCGATCCGCGATTGTCGCGGCCTCCGTCCTCGGGCGTCCGCGGGCCCTGGGTGGCCAGTTCGAGCGTCACCAGGCGGGCCAGCAATGTGGCCGGAAAAAGCTGGCCGATGATGGTTTCGAGATTGCACAGGCTGCGCGCGATCGGATGGACAGGGAAAATATCGCCATAGCCGGTGGAGGTCAGCGTCACGAGGCTGAAATAGATCAGATTGCTCGCAAGCCCCGGCGTGTCGGCGACGGTCAGGCCGGAAAAGGCCTGCGGGAATATCAGGTCAACAAACACAAACAGGCTGGCGAAGATGATGGCGATGAGAAGATACAGCAGCACCGCGCCAACGATACGATGATAATTGACGGGCCCTGAGCCGAACACAACGCGGGCGACAACCCAGCCCAGAGTCATTGCGACGATCAGCCAGCCGGATGCGACCAGCAGGATATCGATGTCGGAAGGGGCATGAGTGCGGCGTATCGCTGCGACGATGTTGATGATCAGCGCGAGCAGCATCAGCATGAATGCCGATTTGCTGGCGGACAGAATGACCGCGCCGGCGATCAGCGCCAGTGCGACGAAGAATCCCATGGCCTGATAAACGATGACACCTGCCGCCTGCAGCGGCGCGAACACGAACATCAGCAGTGCCAGCAGCAAAGTCAGTATTGTCAGCAGCGAATCGCCGAAATGTCGGCGCAGGCGATCGAGCCTGACCTCAAGGACGGACATCGTGTTGTGTTCCGCCATGTGCGTGGTGCGATGGCTATGCCGCTGCAGAATGATTGTTGCCAAGCCACGCGCGGCGCTGGCCAATGAGATATTCAAGGCGATGCGTTGCCAGACTCAAGGCGGCGGCTTCGCCGGCTTCGGTTTCGCCGCCGGCATATCGTTCGAGTTCCGATTTCAGGATGTCATCGATGCTGTTCTCGATATCCGTCAATTCGTTTTCGTTGCTGGCATTCCGGATCCGGTCCGCAAAGGCATAGAGGCGGTTCAGCGGACGATCTTCCGGCGCTCTTTGCTGTTTGAACATGAAGCTCCATGCGCCGGCCATGAGCGATGTCAATGTTCCCAACAACATCGAGCCATAAAAAATCTGGTCACCATATTTGTCGAAGAAGGTCTTGACGCTGCCGTCGAAATAGGCGGCCGCCCCCGGATGAATGGGGATGAAGGCATCCTTGTCGGTACTGGGCGCGCTGATCTGCGAAAGAAGCGGATATTCGCCGACAAGGTCGCGGCGTGTGTCCATGATCGCCTTGGTGACGGCGCTTGCCGTATCGTCGTCGAGCTTCTGATTGGCGACGAGATAGATTGGCACACGCAAGGTTGTCAGGTCGTCGTCGGGGATCGGCGGCGAGCCGCGAAGCGTCCCCTTCGGCAGATCGTAGCTTTCATAGGCCTTGACGATTTCGGCAATCGCACCGGCCGATTCAATCGGCAGGAGTCCGAGCGTCTTCTTGCCATTGCCGGGATACAGGCTGCGCAGCAAGCCAAGATATTTCTCGGTGATCGGCATGACGACAAGGAGCGCGTTCACCTGCTTGGAATGCACGGCCTTTGGCAGGTCGGCAGCGCTGATATCCGTGAAATGAACCTTGGCTTTCGCCAGGTCATATTCCTTCGCCAGCAGATCGGCGATCGGGCGATTGACCGCGCCGCCGACAATACCAACGGTTTTGCCTTTGAGATCGGCGATCCCCTCGATCGGGCTTCCCGGCGGGACGATGAGCAACACCACGCCATGTGTCACTTGCACCAGCGTCCGCGCCGCAGACAGATCGCCGGCATCGCTGCGGACAATGGCGAGA
>JAEXXW010000704.1 GCA_023405565.1 Pseudomonadota bacterium | reverse complement strand
GTGTTCGACAATGCCGACGGCCGCCTGATTCCAGGACAATTTGCACGTCTGCGGATGGGTCAGGCCAAGTCCGAGCCGGCCCTGGCGGTGAGCGAGCGCGCCATCGGCACCGATCAGGACAAGAAATACGTTCTCGTTGTCGAGGCCGACAACAAGGCGACCTATCGCGAAGTGGTGCTTGGCCCGGCCGTCGAGGGGCTGCGCGTCGTTACGCAAGGCCTGAAGTCCGGCGAGCGCATCGTCGTCAACGGCTTGCAACGCGTGCGGCCCGGCGCCGTTGTCGAACCGCAGATTGTATCGATGGACGTGCGATCCGCGTCCAGTAACTGATCCTGTTTTATCGATCCGCCGCGACTGCGCGGGGGAGGGGTGACATGAACCTGTCCAGATTCTTTATCGACCGGCCGATTTTTGCCGGCGTCTTGTCCGTGCTGATTTTTCTTGCCGGTTTGCTGGCGCTGCGCGTCATTCCGATTTCGGAATATCCGGAAGTGGCGCCGCCGTCGGTGGTTGTCCGCGCGCAATATCCCGGCGCCAATCCGAAGGTGATCGCCGAGACGGTGGCAACGCCGATCGAGGAACAGATCAACGGCGTCGAAGGCATGCTCTACATGAGCAGTCAGGCGACGACCGACGGTCTGATGATGCTGACCGTCACGTTCAAGCTTGGCACCGATCCCGACAAGGCGCAACAGCTTGTACAGAACCGCGTCTCGCAGGCCGAGCCGCGTCTGCCGGAAGAGGTGCGCCGCCTTGGTGTCACGACGGTGAAAAGCTCGCCCGACCTGACGATGGTCGTTCACTTGCTGTCGCCGAACGACCGCTACGACATGACCTATCTGCGCAACTACGCGATCCTGAACGTGAAGGATCGTCTGGCGCGTATCGATGGTGTCGGTCAGGTGCTGATGTGGGGCGCCGGTGACTATTCCATGCGCGTCTGGCTCGATCCGCAGAAGATCGCCGAACGGGGGCTGTCTGCCGGTGACGTCGTGCGCGAAATCCGTGCGCAGAACGTGCAGGCTGCTGCTGGTGTCGTCGGCGCGTCGCCGGGATTGCCGGGGCTCGATCTGCAGCTCTCCATCAACGCGCAGGGCCGTCTTCAGAACGAAGAGGAATTCGGTGACATCGTCGTCAAGAGCGGCGCCAATGGCGATGTGACGCGGCTGCGCGACATTGCCCGCATCGAGCTTGGTGCTTCGGAATATGCGCTCAGATCGCTGCTGGATAACAAGTCCGCCGTGGCCATTGGTATCTTCCAGGCGCCGGGATCGAATGCCATCGCCATTTCGGACAATGTCCGCAAAGCGATGGCCGAGATGAAGATAAACATGCCGGAAGGCGTGGATTACTCCGTCGTCTATGATCCGACGCAGTTTGTGCGCGCATCGATCGAAGCGGTGATCCATACGCTGCTTGAAGCCGTTGCGCTGGTCGTGCTGGTCGTCATCCTGTTCCTGCAGACGTGGCGCGCATCGATCATCCCGCTTTTGGCTGTACCGGTCTCCATCATCGGCACTTTCGCGGTAATGTATGTCTTTGGCTTCTCCATCAACGCGCTGTCGCTGTTCGGCCTCGTGCTGGCGATCGGTATCGTGGTCGACGACGCGATCGTCGTTGTCGAGAACGTCGAGCGCAATATCGAGGAAGGGCTGTCGCCGCGCGAAGCCACCTATCGCGCCATGAGCGAGGTGTCAGGCCCGATCATCGCCATCGCGCTTGTGCTCTGTGCCGTGTTCGTGCCGCTTGCCTTCATCAGCGGTCTGACAGGTCAGTTCTACAAGCAATTCGCGCTGACGATTGCGATCTCGACGGTCATCTCGGCCATCAACTCGCTGACGTTGTCACCGGCGCTTTCGGCGCTGTTGCTCAAGGCGCATGACGCGCCGAAGGATCGTCTGACGCGGATGATGGATTTCGCGTTCGGCTGGCTGTTCCGCGGCTTCAATTATGTGTTCCGCCGCGGGTCCGAAGCCTATGGCGGCGGCGTGCGGCGTATCCTCTCGCGCAAGGCGATCATGATGGGTGTCTATCTCATTCTGGTCGGCATGACGGTGGTGCTGTTTCGCGCCGTTCCCGGCGGCTTCGTGCCGGGCCAGGACAAGCAATACCTCGTCGGCTTTGCGCAATTGCCGGATGGCGCGACGCTGGACCGGACCGAAGAGGTCATTCGCCGGATGAGCGAAATCGCGCTGCAGACGCCGGGTGTCGAACACGCCATCGCCTTTCCGGGGTTGTCGATCAACGGCTTCACCAATTCGTCGAATGCCGGCATTGTCTTTGCGAGCCTGAAGCCGTTCGAAGAGCGCAGGTCGCGTGAACTGAGCGGTGGCGCCATTGCGCTGGATCTCAACAAGAAATACGCCGGTATCCAGGAAGCCTTCATTGCCATGTTCCCGCCGCCGCCGGTGGCGGGCCTCGGCACGATCGGCGGCTTCAAGCTGCAAATCGAGGATCGCGCCGGCCTTGGCTATGAGGCGCTGGATGAAGCCACCAAGGCGTTCCTAGGCCGGGCAATGAAGGCGCCAGAACTCGCCGGCATGTTCTCGGGCTTTCAGGTCAACGTGCCGCAACTCTATGCCGATATCGATCGCGTCAAGGCGCGGCAGCTCGGCGTGGCCGTGACCGATATCTTCGAGACGATGCAGGTTTATCTCGGCTCGCTCTACGTCAACGACTTCAACCGGTTTGGTCGCACTTACTCGGTGCGCGTGCAGGCGGATGCGCAGTTCCGCGCGCGTGCTGACGATGTCGGCCAACTGAAGGTGCGTTCGGCTTCGGGCGAAATGGTGCCGCTGGCTGCCGTGCTGCGCGTGAAGTCGAGTGCGGGACCGGAGCGGGCGATGCGCTACAACGGCTTCCTGACGGCCGACGTCAATGGCGGTGCCGCACCGGGCTATTCGACCGGACAGGCACAGGCCGCTGTCGCACAGATCGCGGCCGAGACGTTGCCGAAGGGGTTTGACTTCGAATGGACCGAGCTGACCTATCAGGAAATCCTCGCCGGCAACTCGGCATTGTGGGTCTTCCCGCTGGCGGTCTTCCTCGTCTTCCTTG
>JAEXXW010000611.1 GCA_023405565.1 Pseudomonadota bacterium | reverse complement strand
CCTTGCGCGACCAGCTGGCCGCCACTGACAGCGGGCAGCGATGCCAAAGCCGAAGGCCTTGCACAGAAACGCGATGGCCGCAGGAGCATCGCGGTAGGTGAGACACGGCACGATCGGAGATTTCGTCATTGCAGCTTCGAGCATTCGATCACTCCTGTCTCTTGGCGATGTTTGCTTGTTTGCCAGGACGCGCACGACCTGACGGCCTGTTCCGTCACATGAAATACTCGCATTTTATTCCATGCGATCATCGGAATGTGACCGGAAAGTTTCCGGAATAGTGTCGCAGCCATCGGGTTCACGGCATCAAGGACCGCAATCGCGGCTCCAGGAGGAGAGCGCCGATGAACAAATTCATTCTCATTGTGATCGCAGCGATGGGCTGCACGGCCGCAGCCTTTGCTCAAACAGCACCGGCCAAATTGGGAGACAGCGCAAAAGGCAAAGTCCTCACTGATGGCAAAGGCATGACCCTCTATATTTTCGACAAGGATAGCGGCGGAAAGTCGGTCTGCAATGGCCCTTGCGCGACCAGCTGGCCGCCACTGACAGCGGGCAGCGATGCCAAAGCCGAAGGCTCCTACACCATCATCGTCCGTGACGACGGCAGCCGGCAATGGGCCTATAAAGGCAAGCCGCTCTATACATGGAGCAAGGATACCAAGCCCGGCGACATCACAGGCGACGGCTTTCTCAACAATGCGTGGCACATCGCGATGCCATGAGTTGCCTCGATGGTCATGCGCGGGTTCGACCCGCGCATCGATCGCGCGCCAACCGTCTTCTGAAAGCGATGCTTGGCCGGGGCAAGCCCGGTCAAGCATCTCCGACAGCGACGATCGAACGGACTATTCCAGGCCAGTCGGAACGTTTTTGTTCTCACTTGCGAGTTTCATGCCCGAAGCGGCCGCCATGGTTTCCATGAGCGTCGCAAAGTCCTTTTCCAGATAGGCCTTCGGATCGGGCTGGCGGATGGCATTACCGATATGTCCCTGCAGAACTTCGCGCGTCGCAGCCGTTGCCGGCATCGGCACTTTCCATTCCCGGCCGAGTTCAAGCCCGAGATCGATATCCTTCAGCAACAATTCCGGCGTGAAGGTCGTAGTCCAATCGAGATTGACCAAAGCCGGCGACTTGTACTTGGTGAAGGTTGAGCCCATCACACCGTTATTCATGAAAGCGAGGAACGCCTCGCGGGGCACGCCCATCTTGTTGGCGAGCAGTGTGATCTCAATGAGATTCTGGATCACAACAGCAAGCATGACATTATGCGCGATCTTGCAAATACGCGCGAGTTCGCCGTCGCCCACGTAAGCCACACCATTCGGGGCAAATACCTTCACCAGATTCTCGACTTTGCGGAACGTCGCCTCCGGACCCGATGCAACGGCGGAGAGCTTACCAGCCTTGATCACCTTGGCATTGCCGCTGACCGGACAGGCGACCAATTCCGCACCCAGCGATTTCAGCTTGTCGCGGATCTCGACCGAGTCATCGACGGAAATCGACGAACAGTCGACAATGATCGACGGTAGCTTGCCCTTGCCGTTCGGCACGACGCCATGCGCGCCATACAGAACATCCATGACGTCCTTGCCAGTGGACACCATCACAAAGAGCACATCGACGCCGGCGAGGTCGGACAGATTGTCCACGACCTTGCCGCCATATTGCGTCAGCGGTTCAGCCTTGGACTTTGTCCTGTTCCAGATGGACACCTGATGCCCGGCCTTCAGCAGACGCTCGGCCATCTGATAGCCCATGCGGCCCATGCCGACCCAACCAAGCTTCTGCGTATTCGTCGTCGCCATATTGTTTTCCTCCCACGGCGTTACGGTCCGTGACCTAACACAGACGGCATTTGCCGCAAGACCTTGCCGCGATCATGCGAAGGATTTGCGCAGTGACGGCTGACATGATCGTCTTCTGCATCAACCTCGACAGCGAATTTTCAAGGGACGAAATGACAGCAGACATTGTTGTCATCGACGAGTGCCGCTGAAAGCGATCGCGCCTGAGCATTGCAAAGGCGATGAACTGATTGCGATTGCAAAACATGGCAACGTCAACTTCACGATCAGCTATTCGCACGCTTCAACACCAAATTCGTCTACGCGACGAAGACGCTCGCTGATGGCGCGTCGGGCAACCCGGTATCGCCGATGCTGAGTTGTCACCTCTCGCGCAACACTGACAAAAGCCACAAGCCGTGTTCCCTGTCACGGCCGCGATGGAAGCGACGCATGGCCTCGCTCCTCGTCGTCTGACGGCTCGAGCCGGCAAAACCAATGACCGTCAATTCCCAAGATGCATTTTGGAGACGAACTGCGTCGAGGCGGCCAGGTCGCCCTCGGACCATGGACCTCGTCAAGGCCTGCGCATCATGAACCGATCACCCACGGTGTCGGCGGCAAACGCCCGGACCGTCATGGCGTGCCGTCTGGCCGCGGAGCCGAATAGACCGTCGAAATCCCGCGCACCCATGAAACCGGCGCCGGCATCAGTGAGCACCTGTGGCCTGAAGGTTACAGGCTTTTTCCGTCATAACGGCTAAATGATTTGTGACAGGCGGGCTCAGCCTGCTTCATCTTATGTGATCGATTATGCGTGGTTTTTAGGCACAGGTCCCGGCGGGATTTGTACCCGGTTTACACTTCGCCTTCATACTGCCCTAACTATCACGTAGACGAACCGCTCCTTCCTTGGGGGACTGCAGCAAAATGCGGCGTTTGGTCTTGTTGTCTTCGCTGGCGACCGTTGGGCTCGGCATCGCCACGGCCTCAGCGCAATACACTTATTCGTCCGGTGGCTACCGCAATGATGGCATCGTGGCCCCGGAGCCGGATGAAAATCGTGCCGGACCGCGCCAATTATCCCGACCCTCGAGCTACGATGCGCCGATCGAAGCCCAGCCGCTTCCCTCGATTGGTGGCGGGCAGCCAGACCCATACGCATCACAGCGGTCACAGGCGATGCCCGCCGAAAGCCTGCCGCCATCACAGGATCGGTCTTATGGCCGCCCGGCTTATGGCGCGACGCAGCCCTATAACGAGCCCTATGCGTCGAACGCCTATCCGGGACAAAATCCCGCTCAGGGCGGCTATTATTCCAACCCTTATCAGGGTGGCCCTTCCTATCAGGCCGCTCCTTCGCAACAGGGCGGCCCTTATGCTCCGCCGCCCGGCCAGTATCAGGGCGGGCAATATTCCTCGGGCGGTCAGTATAATTCGGGCGCGCCGTATAATCCCGGCGAGCGATATGGTGCAGCAAGCCCCGATGTTCCGCGCCCACCAGCATCCGTTGATGGCTATCGGCCGGCTCCGGCTTACGGTGCAGCACCGACCAATCTTGCTCCCGGCATGAGCACCGCTCCCGGCGCCGCCCCAAATCAGGGCCGCACGACGGTCGCAGCGCTGCCGCCGGAAGACCAACCGGAAATCGGTCAGCCGAAAGAGTTGCCGCCGCAATTCCGTCGTCAGGTCGTCGACTACAAGACCAAGGAACCGGCCGGCACGATCGTTATCGATACCCCGAGCACCTTCCTCTATTACGTGAATGGTGACGGCACCGCGATCCGCTATGGCATCGGCGTTGGCCGCGACGGCTTCACCTGGAAGGGCACGGAGCGAATCACCCGCATGGCGGAATGGCCGGACTGGCATCCGCCGGCAGAAATGATCGAGCGTCAGCCCTATCTGCCGCGCTTCATGGCCGGGGGTGAGAGCAACCCGCTTGGCGCGCGCGCGCTCTATCTCGGCAAGACGATCTATCGCGTTCATGGCACCAACCAGCCGTCGACGATCGGCCAGTTCGTGTCATCCGGCTGCATTCGCATGCTGAACGACGACGTGCAGGATCTCTATACGCGGGTGAAGATCGGCACGAAGGTCGTCGTGCTCGGCGACAGCAAGGGCGGCCCCACGGCCTCCAATACCTCCGCATCGCGGTAACAGGCTGACACCGTCGTCGGACTTTGATGTCCGGCGACGATTTCCTGTTGTCCGCCCACAACTTATCCAAATCTTTGCATGACGGGTCCGGGCGAATCAGAAAGATTCGCCGGTCAGGTCAGCGCTGTGGTCAACGCACGCTGACGTGAACTGCGTTTGCTTTGTTGATTGCGTGCAGAGCGCCCGTGGTGGGCGACCGAACCCTTTGCCGGAACCGTTATGCTTCCCGATCTTCGGGTGGTCATCATCGCCGTGATCTCGACGTTCCTGTTCACAGTGAGCGTCGGCTTCTACACATCCTCACGGCTTATGAACGAACCGCGCAAGGCGCGCTCGGATTCGCTGGCAGCGCTTGAAGACAGCCCCATCAACCGTATTGCGCTGAACTGGCCGGAGCCGGTTCAGCAAAGCTCGCAGCTCGATCTCGACTTCGCGGTGACTTTGAACGGATCGCGCAATCCCGTTCGTGACGTTACCAACGAAGTGGAGGCTCAGGCCGATTCAAGAACGTCTGTCGCGCGCAACACTGCTGTCGATGCTGCTTCGCCGAAACAGGCTGCCGTTCCTGAAAATATTGCATCTCCTCAGGCGGATGCACCGGCTGCGAAGGAAACAGAGCCTGCTCCGGCAGAAGAGCCGGCACACATTCAGGCCGTCCACAACACCCTGACCGTACCGTCACCTGAACCGACGCCGCCGACGTCGGGGGTGTTACTTGTCACGCAAGGTGCGGAAGCGATTGTCGCGCCAGCGCCGCTCCCAGTTGAGCCGGAGACAAGGCCGTTGACGATCCCGGCGCAACGGACAGAACAGCAGGTCAGCGACGCACATGCTTCGCAAAGCGAGCCAACCGAACAACCCGCTTCCATAGCCGCCGAAACCAAATCCGATAAATCCGATAACGCAGCCGATCCCGAAGAGACCGGCAGCATCTCGCTTCCCGAGAACAATCCGCCAATGCCACGAGCGAAGCCGGAACGAACGGGCCCCGCGTTGAAGAAAGCGGTCATCACGACGAAGCGGGCGAAAAAGCCGATAAAAGTCACGCAAAAGCGCGTTCGGCCTCGCATCACGCCGCCCAAGCAAGAACAGGTACAGTTCTTGTTCCCGTTCAGCTTCTTTAATACGCAACAGCCGAAACAGTCGGCTCAAACAACCACACAGGCACGCTGACAACGCATCAGTGTTATCCTACATCGGCCAAGGGACTCGGGCCAAGGGACTCGGACCAAAGCGCTCTTTCCCGGTCCCGATGAAGGCCGATATGACAGCACTCTCGATCCTCGATCTTTCTCCCGTTCCCGCCGGCGGTTCGGCCGCACAATCGCTGCGTAACAGCCTCGATCTCGCAGGCCATGCCGACACACTGGGCTTCACGCGATACTGGCTGGCCGAACATCACAACCTTGCGAACATTGCCAGTTCCGCGCCCGATATCATGATCGGCCAGATTGCGGCCATCACGACAAATATGCGGATCGGCTCCGGCGGCGTGATGCTGCCGAACCATGCGCCACTCACCGTGGCGGAACGCTTCAAGGTCCTCGAAGCATTGTTTCCCGGACGGATCGATCTCGGACTCGGCCGCGCGCCGGGCACCGATCACGTGACATCGATCGCTCTGCGACGGCGGCAGGATGTGCGCGAGGATGATGACTTCCTCGATCGTTTTCAGGAATTGCTGCGGCTCGAAAACAACGGCTTCCCGAAAGATCACCCCTTCAGCAGCGTACACGCGATGCCGAACGATGTGACGCTGCCGCCGATCTTCCTGCTCGGCTCAAGCGATTACAGCGCGCAACTCGCGGCCTCGATCGGCGCCGGCTTTTCCTTTGCGCATCATTTCGCAAGCCACGACGCTGCCCATGCGATGCATGTCTATCGCGACAGATTCAAGCCGTCCCAGCATCTTCACAAGCCCTATGCCATTCTCGCCACTGCGGCGGTCGTCGCCGAAACAGCCGAGGAGGCGGACCGTCTCGCCTCCACCATCGATCTCAATTTCGTGCGGCGCGCCAAAGGCGTCTATGCTCCACTGGAAAGTCCTGAGGTTGCGATGGCGTATGATTATTCGCCGGTCGACCTCGAACGCATCAGGCAGAACCGCACCCGTCTTGCGGTGGGCACACCGGCAATGGTGAAGGAGCGGCTTCGGACTCTTGTCGAAGCCACACATGCCGATGAAGTGATGATCACCACCATGGTCTATGACCATGGAGCCCGGAAGCGCTCCTATACCTTGCTGGCGGATACTTTCTCCCTCGCGCCGGCCCGTGCTACATCGCCCGCCTAGTCTTCAAAATTCACGACAGGGAGAGAGCCTTGGGCAAGCATTTGACGCTCACCGCCACCGATGGTCATTCACTGGGCGCCTATCGCGCCGATCCAGCGGGCACACCGAAGGGCGCGCTTGTGGTGGTGCAGGAAATATTCGGCGTCAACAATCATATCCGCAATGTCTGCGACCGGCTCGCTGCGCAGGGCTATGTCGCCATCGCACCGGCCCTGTTCGACCGGATCGAGCGCGATTTCCAGTCCGGCTATTCAGCCGACGAAGTTGCCCATGCCCGGACATTCATCGGCAAGATCGACTGGAACACGATGCTGCTCGATATCCAGGCGAGCATGGACAATGTGAAATCGGTCGGCCCGGTCGGCATCATCGGCTTCTGCATGGGCGGCAGCATCGCATTTCTTGCAGCCACACGCCTCGAGGGTCTGGCCGCTTCGGCAGCCTTCTATGGTGGTGCCATCGTCAAGTTTGCGGACGAGAAGCCAAAGTGCCCGGTACAGATGCATTTCGGCGAACAGGACACCGGCATTCCGATGTCGGATGTCGAAATCGTCACGCAGAAGCGTCCTGATACGGAAGTCCTTGTCTATCCTGCCGGCCATGGCTTCTGCTGTGACGAGCGCTCCGCCTATAACGACGAGAGCGCCAAGCTGGCGTGGCAGCGTACATACGAGTTCTTCGACAAGACCATGAAGTCAGGCGCCTAGAACCAGCGCTCTTTCACCGTAATGGTGTCGCCCGGCCGCATCGGATAGTCGGGCGGCACGGGCCCGCGCATCGTCTGGCCATTGAAGCTGCGTGCGAGAATGATGTCTGTCTTGCTCGCACGCGGCGCAAAACCGCCCGCGATCGCGACCGCGGCTTCGACCGTCATGTTCGGGACATACGGATATTGGCCAGGGGCATTGACCTCGCCGAGAATGAAGAAGGGCCGGTAAGCTTCCACTTCCACCGACACATGCGGATTGCGGATGTAGCCATTCCGCAGACGCGCGCCGATGGCGCGTGCGAGTTCGGCCGTGGTGAGACCGCGCGCCGGCACGGAGCCGATCAGCGATATCGACACATTGCCCGCCGCATCGACGATATACGAATTCGTCAGTCCTTCCTGCCCGAAGACCTGCACGCGAAGCCTGTCGCCCGCATCGAGCTGATAAGGCGCATCGTATCCTGTCAAAGCCGCTGCGGGCGTATAGGGACCGCCGGCCGGAAC
>JAEXXW010000595.1 GCA_023405565.1 Pseudomonadota bacterium | reverse complement strand
GGCCGGGCTGGCGCCCGGCTTGCCGGTTTCGACCACATAGCGTTTGAGCGTCGAGACGGTTGCATCCTGCCGGCGCCGGTCGGAGATCACCTGAAAGCGCGTTTCCATGCGCTCCCGCGTCATCTCGACACCGACATAGCCGCGTTGGCGGCTTTCAAAGAAACGCACATGCGGGTTCTCCGCCAGCATGGCGGTGAACAAGTCCTGCGGCGGGCCGTCCGATGTCACGGACGTGCCAACGAATTCGGTGGCGATGGTCCGCGACGAGGGATTGTTGAAATCGGCTTTCAGGTTGGTGGTCCAGAACGAATGCAGATCGCCGCCGAGGACGACGGGGTTGGACAGTTCTGTTGCCGTCATGGCATCGAGGATGCGCTGACGTGTGGCCGGATAGCCGTCCCATCCTTCGGTCCAGTGACCGACCACGCCCGCCGGACTTTTCTGGCGCAATTGCGCCATGAGCTGGCCTTGTGCCAGCACGTTCCAGGCCGTGCCGCTTTGCCTGAAGCCATCGAACAGCCAGCGCTCCTGATCGAAGCCGAGCAGCGTGCGGTTTGGATCGAGACGTTCTGTGCAATCGTCGCCTGCGACATGGCCGCGGCGTGAGGGCGGCACCTCGCACGGTTGCTTGCTGCGATATTGCCGGCCATCGAGCACATTGAAGGTGACGAGATCGCCGAAGCGCACACGGTTGTGCAGATGCAGGGCGCCGTCCCGCGGCATGGATCGCCGGCGGAGCGGCATATGCTCGTAATAGGCCTGATAGGCTGCTGCGCGGCGTTTGCGAAAATCGTCGACGCCGGTCGTCATGTCCTGTGACCAGACATCGGCATAGTCGTTTTCGACCTCATGATCGTCCCATGTCACGAGACATGGAGCCGAAGCGTGCAAGGTCTGTAAATCCTTGTCGGTGCGATAGAGCGCGTAGCGATTGCGATAGCTGACGAGATCCGCCGCCGTCGGTCCGTCATGCTTGCGGACGATGCGATGCTGCTGGGTGTCGGGCACCGTATATTCGTAGATGTAGTCGCCAAGAAACAGGATGAGATCGAAATTCTCTTCGGCCATGTGCCGATAGGCACTGAAATAGCCAAGCTCCCAATGCGAGCACGAGGCAAAGCCAAAGCGCAGTTGTGCGAGCGGATCGGTCGGGGCTGGAATTGTGCGGGCGCCGCCGATCGGGCTTTGTGCGCCAAGTGCCGTGAAACGGTACCAGTAAGGGCGGCCCGGCGCGAGACCACCGACTTCGATGTGGACGGAATGAGCAAAGGCGCTTTCGGCGTTCGCCACGCCGTGCTGAACGATGTGCCGCATGGCGTCATCGCTGGCGACCTCCCAAACAACCTGCACGGGAGCCGACAACCCGCCCGAACCATCCGGCGCCAGTGGCTCGGGAGCAAGCCGCGTCCACGCGACGAAGCCGTCCGGTGAAGGATCGCCGGACGCAACACCCAGGGTGAAGGGCGTGCCGTGGCCCGGTGCTTGAGCATGACCGAAACGGCCGATCAGAAAGGACGCGCCAAGAGCGGCCGACCCCGCGAGAAGATGACGGCGTGAGGGCCTAACAAGCGATGGCACGATAGGTCGTTGTTTTGTCATGGGCGGACCATGCGCCCGATTTGCAACAATCTGATGAGCGGCCCATCAACGTGTCGGGATGAACAAAGCCATCCATGCGGCCGTACGGCCTCTGCCGATCGACGGCGCGCTCAACGGCCATGCAAGGGATCGAAAATCACTGATCCTTGTCAGCGCGACCGTCGGTCGTGCTCACCGCAGCGCTGGCGGTTGTCTTCGGCCCGCTGAGGTAGGAATGGGCCTGATTGTAGCCTTCCATGACAATGCCCAGCCCGATCAGGAAGGCGATAAACGCCATGACCTTGGTCGCAGGATGTGCGGGGCGATCGTATCGTGTCATTTCGTGAATTCCGTGATGGCAGCCGGTCTGTTCGAATCACGCATGCACTGGCGGCGCGCATCCTCGTGTCAAAAAGGTTTCGGCTTGGTTAGCGATTGAGATCGTCAGGCGGGCAGTTGCCGCGTTCGGTTAATCGCCAAAGAATGAAAACGTTTCACAGCACCGATGCATGAACGTGAGGCATGTCGAGCATGATCGGCCAGCGGCAGCCCGGCCGCCGCTGGCCGATATTTCCGGTCAGGCGGCCTTGGCCGGTCCGCCCTGGACCTTGATGTGCTGAATGCGTTCCTGTTCCTTGCCCTTGCGCATGGTGATCGTCAGAACACCATTTTCGTAGCGTGCCTGGATCTGTTTGGGATCGACCGGGAAGGGCAAGCGCAGCGATCGCTGGAAAGTTCCAAACGAGCGCTCGATGAAGTGATAATTTTCCTTGTCGTCCTTACGTTCGAATTTCTTTTGCGCGCGGACGGTCAGGATGTCGTTGTCGAGCGCGACATCGATATCGCTTTCGCTGACGCCGGGCAGTTCGGTGGTGATGCGAACTTCGTTATCGGTTTCGCTCAAATCCATCTGCGGCAGCATGATGTCGCCATTCTGCATCGTCATGGCGGCGCCCGATGTGCTGCCGCGCATCACATCGTCGAACAGCCTGTTCATCTCGCGATGAAGCGAGAACAGAGGGTCTCCCCAGCTGCGTTCCATCGCGCTGGAAGACCTGAAAGGCGAAAGCAGATTGAGGGCCATGAAGTCTCTCCTTTTTGCTCACATGACAAATGGGTGCACAAATGGGTGCGGGGCAGGCCCTGCACGTCGGTCGTCATCGAAGACCGCCGCCGATCCACGCCGGAGGATCGCTTGCCGGAAACGATTCAATGCTTGCTTCCTCGACCGGATCGGCAGGGCGTGGCTCTTCGCTCTTTGGCCGCTGCCTGTCCGCTCGAGACGCACGATCGCCGTTTTGGTCGGATGGGTGTCTTTGCCGTCTATACATCGGGAACTGAACTCAACAGCGCGGTCTTTCGTGTCCCGCTACGCCGGCGGCTCCTTGCGCCGGCTGTCGAAAAAGCACCGCGCCGTCGCTCACCGGAAAACGTCCGCCCGCAAAACGCGGTGGAACAGCCAAAGGTTTCGCGCGCCGCAATTTGTGATCGGAAGACAACCGGCTGGTGAAAAGGGTGAGGCGGACACGCCCCATCGCCGGGCCTGGCGATCCCGTTTAAATTGCTGATTTTTAAAGGAAATTTGGCTGGGGAACTAGGATTCGAACCTAGATTAACGGAGTCAGAGTCCGCTGTTCTACCATTGAACTATTCCCCAAGGACCACCCTTAAAAAGGGCGCCCCGGGACCGCCCGGAATCGCGCGCCGATACATATACGGGGTGGCGGGGTATTTCAAATGCGGATTGGCTGGTGGCTTATTTCCGGGATGACGCCGCTGCCGCCCGTGCCGGAATTTGTGCCAGTTCATCGGCTTCCCTGCAGATCACACCGCAATAAAAGCGCTCCTTGCAGAGTTGCCAGGAGGACAATTCCTCAAGGCATCGGCCACAGGCCGCGCACAGAAATCCGTACAACGGGTGTTGTTTCATCAGCTCAGTGTTCTTGGCTTTGCGTCCCCGGCCGCTCTAACGCGCTCGCCGCCGGGATGTTCCTGGCACAGAGGGACAACTTCAGGAGGTATGGCCGTCGTCGATATCCCGTGGCGTGTTTTTTCTCTGCTGCGGCGTCATGCGCGCAGGATCGGGCTCGCCCGGCACGCCGCGTGGCCC